>JBAUOI010000228.1:0-1712 GCA_049579665.1 Methyloceanibacter sp. | reverse complement strand
GAGTGCGGGTTACGCGTTGGCCGGTCCCGGAGCGGGGGAGCCGACCACGCCTGCCGATGCGGCCGCAGGCCGTCCTACGGCAATTCTTGACGATGCACAATGCGCCAATGTTTGGAGTCTGACTCAGCGCCAGGGAGACACTCTCTCCGAGGGCGAAGCCGCTCCGTTCATCGTCAACTTCAAGCTTGTCGACGCGAATGCCGACGGGAAGATTTCCGAGGCTGAGTTCAAGGACGGCTGCAAGAATGGCTTGGTGCAAGAGGCCTCGGCTGGCGGCCAGCAACAGCCTTCCGGCAAGACCTCGCCGATGGGAAGCTCCAAAACCAATCCGGCCATGCCGCAATAACGTGGCACATCCAATAATAATATGACACGCATCGAGCCCGGCGTGTTTTGCCGGGCTCTTTTTGTCGCGCCGAGTGGCTTTTTTGCCTCGCCGGGCATCTTGGACGAATCGCCTCGGTGTGAGAAATTCGGGCGTGCGCTGGGGGGCGCCACCGAATGCGATGTTTCTCAGTGGGGCTCTTGGCCCTCGCTTTCATTCATCCCGTTGCAGAGCCTACGATCGACTCCGACCGGGCGGTCCCGCGCTTCATTTTGCAGAACGGCGAATGGATCTGCGTCGACCGCAATCCGCGGCAATTGAAGCGGCAGGATTGCGCGCCGCGCGGTAGCCGGCAAAGAATCATGTCGCAACCGGAGTAGCAGTTGCCACGAGAGCGCAGCCTGGGCCTCATTCTGCCTCGCTGCGTTAACCATGTTGCCGTTCCGGCTGCCCTAATTGATCCCAAGATTGATCATTTTTCGTCACGAAATCAGCGCCTTCCTGCGCCGAATTCGCACTCCTCCCCAACATGCTCAAGGAGACAAGAGTGCGGATTCGACGCCTACTGTTCGTTCTTGCGTATTCTCTTTCAGGCGCCGCGACACCCGGTTACGCCGCTCTTGGCGAGGCACCTCGCTGCGTCCCGACAACGCAAGGCACGATGGAGATCGCCGCAGTCAATCTGCCGATCCCAGAGTTCAGCAAGCCGGTTTTCAACTACGACGCCGAGGAGCGTGATTATTTGATTCGCACCATCGCCTTCGAGGCCTCGGGTGAGCCCGAGGAGGGCAAGAGCGCCGTTGCTCACGTGATCCTCAATCGCACACTAAGCGGCAGATGGGGTGACAATATCAAGGACGTGGTGACCCATCCCTGGCAGTTCGAGCCGTGGATGACGCGACGGAGGGAGATGCAAGGGCTGTCTCCGAGCGATCCTCGCTATCAAAGTGCAGCTCGCATTGCCGATGCCGTTCTTGCTGGAGAGACGCCCGACCCCACCGCGGGTGCGACGCACTTTCTCAACCCGACCATCGTTCGCAAGCGACGCGGCGGCTCACTGCCGGCATGGGCGCATGGCGTGGGACACCCCATCGGCAGGCACACCTTCTATACGCCCGATGAGGGCAACGCGGCGCTTCAGCAAGCTGCTCTGTTGGAGTGGCAGGCCGATTCGATCAGCGGATTGTCACGCGGTCCTCGGCTCATGGATGCTGACCGAAGCGAAGCCCCGGCTTGCTCCGAGGCAGCGGCACCGGAACCGGCGAGGCCAGGCTCCGGTGCGCCGGCTAGACCAGGCTCCGGCGATAGGCGCTGGGGGTAGGCCCGGTCGCCTTGCGGAGCCGATGCGTTGGATCCGCTCACGCGCGTTTGGCGCCGGCGAGGTTCC
>JBAUOI010000227.1:0-2335 GCA_049579665.1 Methyloceanibacter sp. | reverse complement strand
ATCGACGTCGAGATCGATTTCGACTCGCCGCTGATCGGCGCGCAGAGAATCGAGATCGACGTCAATCCCGGCTCCTTCCGCCGCGAGCTTTCCCGCGCCCGCACCTTCGGCTTCATGAAGGATGTGGAGCGGCTCTGGGCCGCTGGCCTCGCCCTTGGCGCCTCGATTGAGAACACTGTCGCGATCGGCGACGATCGCGTCATCAACCGCGAGGGGCTCAGATTCTCGGACGAGTTCTTGCGCCACAAGGCGCTCGACGCGGTCGGCGATCTCGCCCTTGCCGGGGCGCCCATTCTCGGCTCTTTCCGCTCCTATCGCGGCGGCCATCGGCTGAACGCGCTGGTGCTGAAGGCGCTGTTCGCCGATTCCGAGGCTTGGACCATGATCGAGGCTCCGCGTTACCGCGAGATCCGGCATGCCGAGCTCAGCCACCGCCTTGCGGCCGCGAATTTCGCCGCCGAGCGGAGCTAACCGGAAAGCCTCGCTTCTGCTGACTTTGCTGTCTTGGCGATGCGCTTTTGGGGGCCTGGACGTCGCGCGCCTCTCCTATCGCGCCTGACACGCGCGGCTCTGTTCAGGCAAGAGGGCAAAAAAACACCATAATCAGCGGGTTGGTTGCTTGGTATTGCGCCAGCCTTGGCAAGCGCCCGTCGGCTTGCGAAATTCACGCTTCGGTGCGAGGGGGAACCGCCTTTGAGAGGGAGCATGTCAGCGCCGGAAAAGCTGCATGGAGCGCCGGGACGCCGTTCCGCGCCGTTCAGCATTCTTGGCCTCCTGCTCTCGGTTAGCCTGCTGGCCGGCTGCGGCTCGCTCTGGGGCGACAAGGAAGTTGTCGAGGACCCCAACGAGCCGCCGAACGTCATCTACAAGAAGGCCGAAACGCTGGCCGACAGGGGCAAATTCGGCGACGCGGCGAAGCAATACGAGAATGTCGATATCAATCATCCGTATTCGCAGGAGGCGCGCCGCGCCATCCTCATGGCGGCTTACGCCTACTACAAAGCCGGCAAATACGACGACGCGATCAGTGCCGCCGATCGCTATCTCACGCTCCATCCCGGCACCCAGGAAGCGGACCTCGCCCAGGACATCATCGCCATGTCGTATTACGATCGCGTGCTCGACCCGAAGCGCGATCAGACCAGCGCGCGCAAGGCGCTCGCGGCCTACGATACGCTGATACAGCGCTATCCCGAATCGCGCTACGCCGCCGAGGCGCGCAACCGGCAGCGCATCCTGCGCGATCTCCTGGCGGCGCAGGAGATGATGGTCGGCCGCTATTATCTCCGTCACAACAACTTCCTTGCCGCCATCAACCGCTTCCGCGTTGTCGTCACCGACTACCAGACCACCGAGCAGGTGGAAGAGGCCTTGATGCGCTTGACCGAGGCCTATATGGCGTTAGGCATCGTCAACGAGGCTCAAACGGCGGCTGCCGTGCTCGGCCACAACTTTCCGGACAGCAAGTGGTACAGCCACGCTTACGGGCTTTTGGGAAAAGTCGGTCTCCAGCCGCAAGAGCACGGGGGATCTTGGATCACCGAGACCTGGCGGAGCGACGGCAAGCCCTCCTAGGCAGCGGCACGCCATGCTAGCCGCCCTGTCGATCCGCGACATCGTCCTGATCGACAAGCTCGATCTCGAATTCGGCCAAGGCCTGTCGGCGCTCACCGGGGAGACCGGGGCCGGCAAGTCGATTCTGCTCGACGCCTTCTCGCTGGCCATCGGCGGCAGAGGCGATGCTTCGCTCGTGCGCCAGGGCCAGGCCCAAGGCCAAGTGACGGCGATTTTCGAGCTTGCCAAAAGCCATCCCGTGTTCGCGCTTCTGGCCGACAACGGCATCGAGGCCGAGGACAATCTCATCTTGCGGCGCGTGCAAGGGGCCGACGGCAGGAGCCGCGCCTTCATCAACGACATCGGCGTCAGCGTCCAGCTGTTGCGCCAGGTCGGCCAGGCTCTGGTCGAGATCCACGGCCAGCATGACGACCGCGCGCTGATCGACTCGTCCGGCCATCGCGACCTGGTGGACGCCTTTGGCGGGTTGAGCGGCGAGGCGGCGCGCGTTGCTGCCGCTTATGCGGCGTGGCAGCAGGCTGACGCCGAGCGGGCGCGCCATGAGGCCGAGATCGCCGCCACCCGCGCCAATGCCGATTATGTGAGCCACGCGCTGGAGGAGCTTCGCACCCTCGATCCGCAAGCCGGCGAAGAGGAAAGTCTCGCCGAGCGCCGGCAACTGATGATGCATGCCGAGAAGCTCGCGGCCGAGCTCGCCGAGGCGCTCGATGCGCTACAGGGCGAGGGAACGAGCGGCGCGCGCCTCGCGGCGGCGCTGCGC
>JBAUOI010000226.1:0-9841 GCA_049579665.1 Methyloceanibacter sp. | reverse complement strand
GGTCGCCTTGAGCGCGCCGTCATGCACGAACAGGGTCGAGCAATAGGGGCAGACGATCTGCGCCTCATGCCCCATGTCGAGATAGACATGCGGATGATCGTGAGGAGGCGTGGCCCCCATGCATTGGAATTCCTTGACGCCAATCTTGATCCGGTCGACGCCCTGATCGTTCACCATATGCGGCACGAGCGTTTGAGCCATGGACGGTGTTCTTCGCCTCTCGTCTTCGGAAATCGCCGCGAGCATAGTGAGCCTTGAGACAAAGCGGTAGCGCAAGAATGCAGAGCTTCAATTCCGGTGGCGTCGGCATCGCCTATAGCGACCAGGGGGAGGGGGAGCCCATCCTCCTGATCCACGGCTTCGCCTCCAATGTCACGGCCAACTGGATCGATCCCGGCTGGGTGCGCACGCTCGCCGAGGCTGGGCGCCGCGTCATCGCCATGGACAATCGCGGGCATGGGCAGAGCGAGAAGCTTTACGATCCGAGTCTTTATGGCGCGCCGTCGATGGCGGAGGACGCACGCCGGCTGCTCGACCATTGCGGCATCGGCAGCGCCGACGTGATGGGCTATTCGATGGGCGCGCGCATCGCCACTTTTCTCCTGCTTCAGCATCAGGAGCGTGTGCGGAGCGCGATCCTTGCCGGTGTCGGCATCAATCTGGTGCGCGGCATGGTGGGCACGGGGCCGATCGCCAAGGCGCTCGAGGCTCCCCGCATTGAGGACGTGACCAACGACACGGCGCGGAGCTTCCGGGCGTTTGCCGAAAAGACCGGAAGCGATCTCAGGGCGCTGGCCGCCTGCATGCGCGGCCCGCGCGAGAAGATCACGCCGGAGGAGCTTGCCCGCATGCGTGTGCCCATTCTCATCGCCACCGGCAGCGAGGACGTGATCGCGGGCTCCGGGCGGGGCCTTGCAAGTCTGATCCCCGGCGCCCAACTCCTTGAAATCACAGGGCGCGACCATATGAAGGCGGTGGGCGATGCCCGTTTTAAGCAAGGTGTGCTCGACTTTTTAACCGGGCGGCCTTAGTTCAGTGGTCAGGTCATTCCATTAGCCCCCCGAATCCGCTGCAAGCGGGGGGAAGGTTGAGGTTCCCATGCAAAAGTCCTTCGCGGCGGCAGAGCCGCAGATCAAGAGCTACGATCCGATCTGGAGCCAGGTGCGGCGCGAGGCCGAGGAGATCAGCGCGGCCGAGCCCGCGCTTGGCGGCTTCATCTATGCCACCGTGCTCGACCATTCACGGCTCGAGGACGCCGTCTGCCACCGGCTGGCGCGCCGGCTGCAACATTCGGCGCTCGATTCAGGGCTGCTGCACAAGACGTTTCACGAAGTGCTCGCCACGGATCCCTCGCTGGGCGAGGCGTTCCGTGCCGACCTCATGGCCACCGTCAAACGCGACCCTGCGTCCAGCCGCCTGATCGAGCCTTTGCTGTATTTCAAGGGCTTTCATGCGCTCGAGACCTATCGCATCGCGCACGCGCTCTGGAATGCTGGCCGCAAGGACTTTGCTCTCTACCTGCAAAGCCTGACCTCGCGCTTCCTCCAGGTCGATATCCACCCGGCTGCCGTGATCGGCAAGGGCATCATGTTCGACCATGCCACCGGCATCGTCATCGGCGAGACGGCGGTGGTCGGCGACAATTGCTCGATGCTGCACGGGGTGACGCTTGGCGGCAGCGGCAATGACAGGGGCGACCGCCATCCCAAGATCGGGCGTGGCGTGATGATCGGCGCCGGCGCCAAGATCCTCGGCAATATCAAGATCGGCGATTGCGTGCGGGTGGCCGCCGGCAGTGTCGTGCTGAACGATGTGCCCCCACGTCGCACCGTGGCCGGAGTGCCGGCGAGAGAGGTGGGCTTCGCCGGCTGTGAGGAGCCGGCGCTCGCCATGGATCAGATGTTCGTGGGCGACGACAATCAAGACCGCCGCTAGGACCTGGAAACAATTGGGAGGCGCCGCGATGCGGGCCTCGGGGAGGCGGCGGTGACACGCGACGAGATCATCAAGCTCGAGCATTATCTCAAGAAGATCTTCCGCCTGCCCGCGCTGCAAGTGCGGCAGCGCCCCCGCAAAGAGGATTCCGCCGAGGTCTATGTCGATGAAGAGTTCATCGGCATCCTGTTCCGCGACGACGACGAGGGCGAGGTCGCCTATCAATTTCAGATGGCGATCCTCGATTTCGACCTGAATGACTAGGGCTTGGGCGCGGTAGCCCGACCCGTGGTGCCGATCGGGCACGGTCGTTAACTACTCCTTAAGAATTCCGGCGAAGGGCATCCCCGCCCTGGCTAGACTGCGCGCGGGTAACAGCGTGGCGGCTGGGGGACCTAATGCAATTCGCGATCTATCTCTACGTCATGGCGGTTGGCTTCGTTTCGGCCGGCGTGCTGGCGAGCTTCGTTCAGCTCATCTCCGGCCAGCCGATGCGCTTCAGCCTTGAGCCCGACTCCATGCTGATCTCGCTCGGCGGCGTCATCCTGCGCGTCTGGGCCGGCCCCGCCATTCTCATGCGCAATGCGTGGCGAGGATTGAGGATTCAATCACGGCCGAAAATCTGGTTTGGGCTTTCCGCAGCGATCGCAGCCGTCTGGAGCCTGTTTTGCGGGGCCCTGCTGCTCGATCTGATCTTGACCCTTGGGGCGCTCGCCTGAAAAAAGAGCCGGCCTCTTGAGGAGGCCGGCTCGAGTAAAGGCCCGGTGGGGTCGGGGATGGGTGGGGGATGATCACCGGGCCTCAAAACCGTACCAGTTGGTGGGGTGTCGAAAAACTCCTGTTAGTGGCTGTTGGAAGCCGACACCGCGGTTTGCGGCACAGCGTCCGGCGGCAGAAGCGAGATCCAGACCAGCGGGTTCTTCTCGGACTGCCGCTTCACATAGGTGTAGGGCGTATCGGCCCAGCGCATGACCTCGCGCCGCTTATTGTCGAGAACGAAGTCGCCCTGGTCGGTGCGGACGGTCAGCACCGCGTGGCCTTCGTTGTTCTCGTCGCGGACGACGGTGATCAGCAGCGTGCTCTCAGGATAACCGTGCTCGACCAGCGTGCGGCGCTTGAGCAGCACGTAATCCTCGCAATCGCCCTTGTTGGCGCTCGGATAGGTCCAAACTTCCGGCTTGCCGTAGAGCTCGAGATCGGTGATCGGCGCCACGGCCGTGTTCACGGTGGTGTTCACTTCCTCGATGTCATGGAACTTGGCGGCCGTGAGCTGGATCCGGTCGGCGAAGCGGCGGCCAGGACGGCACTCTGCCTGATGCTCACGGCAAAAGGTCACGTAACCGATCGGCGGCAAGGTATCGCCAAAGGACGTCATGAAGGCGACCTTCTGCACTTGAGGCGGCGGCGCCAAGCTGATCGCATGATCATTTGTGGCGTCAGCCGGCATCGACGAAATAAACATCAAGAAGGCAGAGCCTACGACAAACTGTTTCATTGCACCCCCCGTATTGTTGAGTGCAGTGTCTCAGAAAGACTTTGAGATCCCGATAAAGGAAGCCGTCGTTTTGAAGTAGTATTGGTAGGGGATTTTTAGTGAGAACTACTCAAACCTGAATGTTCTGCGATTGCCTAAAATTTTAATTAATCACGGAACAAAGCGTGTTTTTCCTGGATTCCTGCGGGTAGCAGGCAGCCAGTCGAGCAGTTTGGGTGGGATGCGGGGGGTAGGGGGAGCCTAGCCGAAGGTCCGGGCGAGGCTGTCTGGATCCTGAAGCTCGATAAATTGCAGAGCAATGCCGAGCTCGTGGTGACGCACCACGCGGCCTCGCATGCGGCCGAGAATGACCATTGTGCCGAGCGCCGGCTTAAGCGTGCAGGCGACCGAGGCGCCGCTTAGGGACACATCGATCACCCGGCAATTATGCACGTCGCCGTTCGGCATAATCAGCTTCGAGGCGTTGATCCGCGGCACGATACGCTCGTGCTTGCGCTCCTCGCCAAGGCCGAGGCTCTTCTGATTGATGAGCCAAGTCAAAAGGTTGGCGATGCGTTCCCGCTTATAGAGGCTCGCCAGGATGCGCACGGCAAAGCCGCCCTCGAAAGAGCGGACCACGACCCCTTCGATGCGCCCGAGATTGTCGAGATAGGCCACGACGCGCTCGCCGTCCGCGCAGCTCACGGGCGCGACCATCGCCATGCCGCCGGCTGACATATTCACCACTTGGCAAGGATATTCCTGCTTGTCCTCGCGCATGAAGCGGCCGAAGACGTTGACAGGCACGCGGCGATGTCTGCGCCGGTCCGGCACGATCTTGGGCCGGTTCATCCTGCGCTCGAGACGGCGCTCCTCGCGTTCCTGATGGGATAACGCGGGCGTTCCATCCTCAACTGTAGGGACGCTCATCCTGTCGCAGAAGCCCGCTGGTTGTAACTGCTGTGTATATGGCGTGCACTGATTGCGAAGTCAGTGGCGCGGCTTAGCCTAGGCGGTTCTACGTTAAGGAAGGTCTAAGCGCGCGCCCCAGAACGGTAACTATCCGTAGACGTCCTATTGCAGCTTATCGCCGCGATCGCCCTGGAGACCGCCGTCGAGCACGCGGAAGCGGCGGCTGCCGATGCTGACGACCTCGCTGGCCGGAGCCAGCGACGCCGGGTGCCCATCCGGCCGATGCAGATTGAGGTCGAGGATCTCCTGGCGCAGCAGCGGCTCGGCGCCAAGCCAGTAAGGCGGCTCGATCGCGGTGATCGCGCCGAGAACGCGATTGATGGTGTCGCCGGTATGGATCAGCGGTAACAGCACGAACTCGAAGTTTGCCTGCCGGTTGGTGCAGCTATAGGCGCGGAAGCGCCCATGGCCGACAACGCCATCGGCGACGACGTTGCGGAGCAGGGAGGCAACGGCATCGCGATCGGCGTCCTCCCACAAATTCAACAGGTCAGCGCCGCGCAGCTCGCGGCCGAACTGCTCGCAAATCCGTGTGCCGGCGAGGCGGAAGCGGTAACCGAGCGCGCCCGTGCCTTCGACAATGAAGGTCTCCGGCAGCACCGCCGCGATCATCGAGGGTTCGATCTCGAAGCGGCGCGGCGCAACGCGGCCATTGCGTACGTGATCCCAATACGCGTAAAGCTGCCTACTCGTTGGCTGCTGCATAACCCACCCGCCGCAAAACGCTACACCGTACCTGAAGGGCCGCCCAAGCCTCGACCAAGCCAAGGTAAACATCCCGGTTTGGCACAAAGGCGAGCTGCACATTGCTCATGGACCATCATCAAAGCAGAGAGCATGCCAGCGCCGGGGAAGCCCCGCGGGGAGCGGGCGCGCATGCGCCATTAAGGTTGCCGGGAGCGGAATATGCTCAGCTTTAGAGGGCTTTCCGGCCATGGCCGCGCCTGAGCCGATCTTCAACGTGCCGCGCAGCGTGGCCGGCGTCGCCGCCCTCCTGATCCTGGTGCAAATCGTCAGGGGTCTCTTGCCGGATGAGCTCGATCTCACTCTCCTGCTCACGCTTGCCTTCATTCCGGCGCGTTATAGCGGGGCCGCGCTCGAGCTTCCGGGCGGCTATCTCACCGCCGTCACGTCGTTCGTGACCTACATGGTCGTGCATGCCGGCTGGGTGCATCTGCTGGTCAATCTCGCGTGGATGCTTGCTTTCGGCAGCGCCGTGGCGCGCCGCATGGGCGATCTCAAATTTCTCGGCTTCTCGGTCCTGTGCGGCATCGCCGGCGCGCTCACGCATCTCGCGTTTCACTATGGCGATATGGCGCCGGTGGTGGGTGCGTCCGCGGCGATTTCGGGCCAGATGGCCGGCGCACTCAGATTCATCTTCAGGACAAAGCCAGAACCCGGAGAGCGGGCGCCCGATTTCATCAGCGCGCCGCGCATGAGCCTAGGCGAGACCCTGACCGACAAGCGCATGATCGCCTTCTTGGTGTTCTGGATCGCGCTCAACGCCTATTTCGGCCTCAGCGCGGTTAAGATTGCCGGCGAGCAAGGCGGGATCGCCTGGGAGGCGCATATCGGCGGGTTTCTGTGCGGATTGTTCCTGTTCGGCGCCTTCGACCGGGAGCAGCCGGCCGCGGACGAGCCCCGCCTCGTCTAGGGGCCCCCGGAATTTCCGTGCAACTTTTCTCCTCTCTTGCGCGTCTTTCCAGTCCGGGACAGAATGTCGCAGTCAACGGGGCCGAGTTCCCGGGCTGGAGGAAACAGTAATGAACGTCGCCACAATTCTGAAGATGAAGGGCAGGGAAGTGGTGACCTCTGCCCCCAACACCCCATTGCTCGATATCGCCGAGCAGCTTGGGACCCGCGGCATTGGCTGCATCGTCATCACCGGAGTCGACGGCAAGGTCGCCGGCATCGTGTCGGAGCGCGATATCGTGCGGGAGATCGGCCGCGCCGGCCCGAAAGTGTTGAAGGAGCCGGTATCGACCTGCATGACCAAGACCGTGGTGACCTGCCGGGAGGCCGATACGATCGATCGGCTGATGGCGGAGATGACCGCGCACCGCTTCCGCCACATGCCCGTGGTCGAGCGGGGACGGCTGATCGGGCTGGTGTCGATCGGCGATGTGGTGCGGATGCGGATCGCTGAGGCGGAGATGGAAGCCGCGGCGATGCGCGATTACATCGCCACAGGCTGAGCGGCTGCCTTAAGCGGCGAGGGCGTGCACGGCGAGCTTGATCTCTTCGATCTGCTTCTCGGTCGCGCGCGCGCCGAGTTCGATCGCCTCGCAGGCGCGGTGGAAATCGAACAGGCCGATGCTGCCCGTCTTGGGCGCGATGAGGATGTCGGGCGGGTCGCCGGCGAGCCGCGAGCGCGCGATGCGGTCCTGGGTGATGTTGATCGCGTCCATCATCACCGCCGACATGCCGGGCGCATCGCTCCGGCCGAAGATCTGCCGGTGCAACAGATGCACCGCCGCCCGGCCATTCGAGCCGAGCAGCTCTTCGCCCTGGGACGGGGTGGCGGGCTCGGCATAGGCTTCCTGGTCGTGGATCACGGCGCCTTTGCTGAACACGTCGTTGCTCAGATTGACGGCGATGACGATACGCGCGCCGAGCGCGCGGCAGACCGAGACCGGAATCGGATTCACCAGCGCGCCGTCGATCAACCAGCGGCCATTGATCTGCACGGGGCGGAAGATGCCTGGCAGCGCGAATGACGCTTTCAGCGCGTTCACCAGGCTGCCTTTGTTGAGCCACACCTCATGCCCGGTGCCGAGCTCGGTGGCGACCGCCACGAATCGCCGCTCGAGCCGCTCGATGTCGAATTGCTGGAGATGGTGCTCGAGCCGGGCGCTCAGGCGCTGTCCGGTGATGAGGCCAGAGCCCGCGAAATTGATGTCGAGAAAGCCGAAGATGCGGCGGCGGGTCAGAGCGCAGGCGAATTCCTCGAGCGCATTGAGCCTGCCGGTGACGAAACAGGCACCGGCCACGGCGCCGATCGACGTGCCGGCGACGATGTCAGGCTCGAGCCCGGCTGCAATCAGGCTTTTCAGCACGCCGATATGGGCCCAGCCGCGGGCCGCGCCGCCGCCAAGGGCAATACCAATCGTCGGTCTTCCGGTAGCCACCATAGTCTAGGCCCAAGCCGGAGGAGGTCCGGCCGCTCCAGGCCGCACTCGACCATCCTTTTGTTGAACCGGCGTGGCCGAATGCGACGATCTAGCCGCGGATCATATTACTCCGAACTCTTTAAGGTTCCCTTTGCGGCACCAGGATGACGGTAGACCTCCCCTGGATCGAACTGTCGCTCCGCGTCGACGAAGCGCAGCGACACGCCGCCGCCGACCGAGGCCCCAAGCGGAACCGCGCGGTAGAAGCAGCTCTTGCGCCCGGTATGACAGGCGGCATCCGTGCCTTGCTGCTCGACCTTCAGCCAGATGGCGTCCTGGTCGCAGTCAATGCGCATCTCAACCACGCGCTGGGTGTTGCCGCTCTCCTCGCCCTTGCGCCACAGCCGGCCGCGCGAGCGCGACCAATAATGCGCTTCGCCCGTCTCGATGGTGCGGGCGAGCGCGTCGGCGTTCATATAGGCGAACATCAGCACCTCGCCGGTTTTGGCCGAGGTGGCGACCACGGGCAGCAGACCGTCGGCGTCGAAGCGCGGCGCGAAGACGGTTCCTTCCTCGCTTTCGGTCTTGCTTAAAGGGGCAGGGAAGACGCTAGCCTTGCTCACCGCTTCATGTCCTCCCGCCGGCGCGGGCGTCAGCCGCGGCCGCGCTCGGTCGCAAGCATCATGAAACGCGCCTGCTGCGCCGGATCTTCCTTGAAGATGCCGGTGAACTGCGTGGTGATGGTGGCGACGTCGGGCTTCCGCACGCCGCGGATCGACATGCATTGATGCACGGCCTCGATCATCACCGCGACGCCTTTCGGCTTGAGCGCCTTGTCGATGGTCTCGGCGATCTGAGCGGTCATGGTCTCCTGCGTCTGCAAGCGGCGGGCGAACACCTCGACCACGCGGGCGAGCTTGGAGATGCCCACCACCCGGTCGGTCGGGAAATAGGCGACATGCGCCTTGCCGATGAACGGGATCATGTGGTGCTCGCAATGGGAGTGCAGCTCGATGTCGCGCAGCATGACGATATCGTCATAGCCGGCGACCTCGTCGAAGGTCCGCGACAGCACTTCGAGCGGGTCCTCGTGATAGCCAGCGAAGAACTCATCATAGGCGGCGGTGACACGGCGAGGCGTCTCGCGCAAGCCTTCGCGGTCGGGATCGTCGCCCGCATAGGCGATCAGCGTGCGGACGGCCTCTTCCGCCTCCTCGCGCGAGGGCTTGATAATGGCAGGCCCGCGGCCGATCTCGGTTTGCGGCCTGGTCCGCAATTTCTTCACCGTGGCATCCATGGGATACGAAACTTTCCTTGTCTGGCTTAACGCCTCACGGCACAAAGCCGTTCGGCCGCCTTCAACTGGAATAGTATAGCCTCAACGTCAACAACCGGTGTCGGGGGCATTTTCCCCGCGCCTTCTCATTCCGAGGCCCGGCTGCATATATAATGCGTGAATTCGGCCTGCAAGGCGAGCCTGACCCAGATAGCCATGACGCTTCCTGAAGACATTTATAGCCAGCGCATCCTCGAGCTTGCCGCCGCCATGCCGCGGACGGCGCGGCTCGCCACGCCCGAAGCCACGGCAACGGCCCATTCAAAGCTCTGTGGCTCGACCGTCACCGTCGACCTCGCCATGGAGGGCGATTTGGTGACCGACTACGGCCAAAGCGTGAAGGCGTGCCTGCTCGGCCAGTCCGCCGCCTCGGTGATGGGCCGGGAGGCGATCGGCGCAAGCGCAGCCGAGTTGCGGGCGGTTGGCGCGGCGATGCGCAAGATGCTGAAAGAGGGCGGGCCGCCGCCTGAAGGCAAATGGGGCGACCTCGCCGTGCTCGAGCCGGTGCGCGATTATAAAGCGCGGCACGCCTCGACGCTGCTCGTGTTCGATGCGGTCGAGGACGCCATCCGCCAGATCGAAGCCAAGCGCGGCGCCAAGGCGCCGCATTCGGCAGAGCATGTCTAAGACGATCCGCGCGCACAGGCAGGGGAGCATGCCGCTAGGCTCGCGCATCGCCAAAGCGCTCCTGCTCGCACCGATCGCCGCCTATCGCTTCGCCGTCTCGCCGCTGCTCGGGGTCAACTGTCGGCATCTGCCGGGCTGCTCGGATTATGCGCGCGAGGCGATCGAGACCAATGGCGCCTGGAAGGGCTCTTGGCTCGCTCTGTCGAGACTTTGCCGCTGCCATCCTTGGGGCAGTCACGGTTTCGACCCGGTGCCCGATCTGAGACAGGAGCATCACCCGTTCGCGCCGTGGCGCTACGGGCGCTGGCGGCTAAACCCGCGTGACGCGGCCGCCGATTCCCGGTAAAAGGCCGGCCTGACACCAACGATCTCTTACCTGCGCTGGTA
>JBAUOI010000225.1:0-3586 GCA_049579665.1 Methyloceanibacter sp. | reverse complement strand
GAACGAGAAGGCCTGTGAGATCCATTTTGGTTTTCCCTCCCTGGTTGCCCAGTGCCCATACTCTAGGCGACGGCGGCCCGCCAATCACCAAGCGGGCTAAACTTATCCCCGACCCTCGCCGCCCTGCTTCTCGCGCGGCCTGCGCCGCATTGCGCGCGGCAAACCGATCGGTGCGAGCCCGCACCATGCTTCGCGCTTCGCCTCACGACTCCGCAAAAGCCTGTAGGATGTTGACGACACGCCTGAGGTGAGGTGGCCCATGTTCAAGAAAATCCTGATCGCCAACAACGGTACCGAAGGGACATTCAAGGCTTTGGCCGAGGCGTTGCGGCTTGCGCATGCGCATGAGTCCGAAGCGCACATGATCTACGTCGAAGAGAACCTGGCATCTGGCTCGCAAGAGGGACGGCGCGACGAGACTCTCGATCGCAAATTCGCGGCGCTGGTGGCAAAGGCGGACGCCGAGGCAAAGCGTCATTCCGTCAAGCTCACGAGCCACCTGGTCTTAGGCCGTCCGGCCCCTGCGATTGTCGACTTTCTCAAGTCACGGGGCGGGTTCGATCTGCTTGTCGTCGGATTCAAAGGCCATTCGGCGCTGTACCACAGGATTCTCGGCAAGACCGTCGACCGCCTCATCGAACTCGCCCCTTGTGCGGTCCTGGTGGTGAAATGATCCTTGGGCAAAGGCTTCGTTGCTCGCCGCTCCGTAAGTCAGCTCTTGCATTTCGCAGGCGAAATCTATCCCCGCCGCTCGCCGCGGCATTAGACTCACCACATCCCTCGTCCATGAGGACGCAAGCTGCGCTGCTTGAGCGAAGAGAGCGCACCCCCCTCCCCATCAAGGGGAGGGATGGAGCTCGTTGCGGCGCTCAGGCACGGAACAAGGCCAGATTTGGGCTCGACGCTCGCTGGAAGCCGTGTCACAGAAGTGCTTATTTTGCAGACAAATTCGGCCGAATCGGCCACGCGTTTAGGGCTTTAACTCGCACGCCCGTTCCGGGCCGAGCCAATGTGGGGAGAACAATCAGAAGATGTCGAAATCAGAGCTGATCCAGAAAATCGCCGACGAGACCTCGCTGGCGAAAAAAGACGTGAAGGCGGTGGTCGAGTCGCTCGCCAGCGTCGGCTACAAGGAGCTGAAGAAGGCCGGCGCCTTCCTGCTGCCCGGCTTTGCCAAATTCGTCGTCATCAAGAAGCCGGCCACCAAGGAGCGCACGGGCATCAACCCGTTCACCAAAGAGCCGACCGTGTTCAAGGCGAAGCCGGCCCGCAAGAGCCTCAAGGTCCGCCCGGTGAAGGCCGCCAAGGACGCGGTGTGAGCATCGCGTCTACCGGCTTCACCGCGCTGGGGACGCTCCCTCCTCAACCGGCTTCGACGTCATATTGGCCGGCTTGAGGCGGTTGGCGAGAGCGGCGAGCTTGTCGTCGTCGTTGGCGCCGCTGGGCGTGGCGTGACTGAGATCTCGCGTCGCTTCCCGTGTCGCCTGATCGAACTGCTCGAGCTGAGTCAGAATTCTCGTGGCCAGCTCGACATAATGATGCCGGATCAGGCCGAGGCGGCGCCGCAGCTCCTGGTTGGCGGAATTCAGGGCTGCCAGGTCGCGCTGTTGTAGGCTGGTGCAGCTGCGAAGGGCGTTGCGGTCGGCGATAATGCGCTGGATGGCTTCCGCGCCAGCCAGAGCGACGCTGTCTATGGTCTCGTCGCTCGCGCTCTCGGAGACTGGCGCCTGTCCGGCAGGCGTTACGACGCTAATCAGGCCTTCGATCATTGCACTTTCCTCCAGATATTAAGCATAAAGAGGGATGTCACATCACGAACTGCGCCGCTCAGTCTTCGTTGTTCTGAACAGCGGAGCATATGATGTGGACGCGATTGGCGCAACATTGTGAAATGCTGTGCGGCTTTTCTGATTTTTTCTCGGTAAGTCTTAACCTTGCAAAAGCTCGTCAAATTTGAATCAATATCGCCGTATCATTATGCTTAACGCCAACAAGGTTGTGGCGCGCGGTGAGGAGTTGATCGGCCAACCGCTTTGGACTACGCGCGATCCACTCCGATGACGAGCGAGGCGGCGTAGGCGCCGTTCTTCTCGGTGATGCTGCACAGCGTGGCAGCGCCGTTCTCGCCCTTGAAGATGAAATCCGACTCGTTGGTGGTGTCGCGCGTTTCCTTGCGCTCGCGATAGGGCGCGGCCTTTGCGTAGACGCCGTCACTGATGCCATCGGGGAAATAGAGTTGTCCGGTCAGTACGCTGCCGGCATCGAGGAACGCCTTGAAATGGATGTGCGGTGCGCGGCCGGGATACCAGCCGGGATAGATGGTGGCGAAGCTCGCTTGCCCGTCCTCGCCGGTGAATTGCGTTCCGCGCAGGAAGGTCTGACCTCGCGTCGAGCCGGTCTCCTGGCGCGCATAGCCGGAATAGGCACCAAGCCCGTCGGCGTGCCAGACATCGACTCGGGCGCGCCCAAGCTTCGCGCAATCCCTGGCTTCGACCAATTGCCGAGTCAGTCTGAGCGGCGCGCCCGGCTTGCCCTCGGTGATGTCGCCGCGAACGAGCTTGGGATCGAAATAGAACGGTCCTTCGACCGCCTCGGGCGTCAGCACGCAGGCATTGCCCGGGAGCATGCCGCTCGGTCGCTTACCCGCGGTACTGAAGGCTCGATGGGCGATCACGGCGCCGCCACCGATGGCGGCAAGCCCGGCGAGGGCATGGCGGCGAGTCAGGCCGTTGGATTTTGCCGTCCAGCGCATGGGTCGTTATGCGGCAGCAAAGGCACGGAAAGATGGCCCGAACCTGCCGAAATCCTACCGCGTAGGGTTAGTGCACCGCTTGGGGAAGCGAAACCGCGTCTGGCCCCTTACAATCGCCGAAGGCGGGCCCGTCGCCATAGGTCAGGCAGGACGCCTGCGGGGTATCGCTCGGGCCAAGCGTCATCGGTTGCAGGTTCAGGTGCCCCACGGCGCAGCCTGCCAGCGCGAGCGGCAACAACAGGATCAGTAGCGCTTTCGACATGCTGTCCCCGTGAGCAATCGGTCTTGCAAACCGCCCCATAAAGATATAGCCGCAAAGGCCAATTACAAGGGCTTCGCGCCTAACCCCGCCGGCGCCCCAGTGATGGCGCGGCGGATCGACGCCAAGGGTGCGCTGTCGTCGAAACTGACGCGGCCGCCGCGCATGGACACGCCGAGGTCGCGCCACAGGGCGTCGAGATCGGGCGCATAGGGTTTGTGGCCCATCTTGGCGTAGAGATCGGCGAGGACGGTGGTGCCGGTCGCCGCGTCGCCCAGCTTGAAGATGCGCGCGAGTGGCCAATCCTGCTCCATGTTACCGCCGGCGGCGAGGATGCCGCGCTGCGCTTGCTGCAAGCCGACCTTGTTGCCGGTCTGTTTGCGGATCTCCACATCGGCCAGCAGGCAGAACATGGCGCCACCCCAATAGGTTCGCCCCCAGCTGTCGGTGCCGTCGAGGCCCTGGTCGCCGGGTTCGGGCAAGCCCTGCTCCATGTCGTGCAGCATGTCGCCCCAGATCTTTTCCGCGTCGAGGTGCCCGGCCTGCACGCGCGCGATCGGCTCGACATAGGTGGC
>JBAUOI010000224.1:0-7933 GCA_049579665.1 Methyloceanibacter sp. | reverse complement strand
GGCTATAGCCAAGCCGTTTGCGCTGCAATATGAAGCGGGCTCATGCCGAAGCGCACGGACATCCAATCCATCCTCATCATCGGCGCGGGCCCCATCGTCATCGGCCAGGCCTGCGAGTTCGACTATTCGGGCACGCAAGCCTGCAAGGCTCTCAAGCAAGAGGGCTACAGGATCGTGCTCGTGAACTCGAACCCGGCCACGATCATGACCGATCCTGAATTGGCCGACGCCACCTATCTCGAGCCGATCACGCCGGAATTCCTCACCAAGATCATCGAGAAGGAGCGGCCCGACGCGCTGCTGCCAACCATGGGCGGGCAGACCGCGCTCAATGCCGCGCTCTCACTCGAGCGGGCTGGCGTGCTCAAGAAATTCGGCGTGGAGATGATCGGCGCGCGCGCCGAGGTGATCGACAAGGCCGAGGACCGCGAGCTGTTCCGCGAGGCGATGAACAAGATCGGACTCGAGACGCCCCGCTCGCGCCTCGCCGACGCGGCGGTGCTGAAGCGGGCCGACCGGCAGAAATATAAAGACGAGATCGCCCGCATCGAGGCGGAGACGCCGGAAGGCGATGAGCGGGTGCGGGCGCTGGCGCTGTTCGAGGCGGACTGGGCCAGGGCCGAGGCGGAGCGGCGGCGGCGCTATTCGGAGAAGGGCCTGATCGAGGCGCTCGAGGCGCTGCCCGATATCGGGCTTCCGGCCATCATCCGTCCCTCCTTCACGCTGGGCGGCACCGGCGGCGGCATCGCCTATAACCGCGAGGAGTTCCTGGAGATCGTCGAGCGCGGGCTCGACGCCTCGCCCACCTCAGAAGTGCTGATCGAGGAATCGGTGCTCGTCTGGAAGGAATACGAGATGGAGGTCGTCCGCGACAAGGACGACAACTGCATCATCGTCTGCTCCATCGAGAATATCGATCCGATGGGCGTGCATACCGGCGATTCGATCACGGTGGCGCCGGCGCTGACGCTGACCGACAAGGAATATCAGATCATGCGCAACGCCTCGATCAAGGTGCTGCGCGAGATCGGGGTCGAGACCGGAGGGTCCAACGTGCAGTTCGCGGTGAATCCGGCCGACGGACGTCTCGTCATCATCGAGATGAATCCGCGCGTGTCGCGCTCCTCGGCGCTCGCCTCGAAGGCGACCGGCTTCCCCATCGCCAAGATCGCGGCCAAGCTCGCCGTCGGCTACACGCTCGACGAGCTCGCCAACGACATCACCGGCGGCGCCACGCCGGCGAGCTTCGAGCCGACCATCGACTATGTGGTGACCAAGATCCCGCGCTTCGCCTTCGAGAAGTTCCCGGGCTCCAAGCCCTTGCTGACCACCTCGATGAAATCGGTGGGCGAGGCCATGGCCATCGGCCGCACCTTCCCGGAGTCGCTGCAAAAGGCGCTGCGCTCGATGGAGACGGGCTTGACCGGCCTCGACGACATCACCTTCGAGGGGCTCGGCCAGGGCGACGACAAGAACGTCATCCGCGAAGCCCTCGGCACCCCCTCCCCCGACCGGCTGCTCAAGGTCGCGCAAGCGCTCAGGCTTGGCGGCGACCACGCGCAGATCTACGATTCCTGCAAGATCGATCCCTGGTTCATCGAGCAGCTGCAAGACATCATCGATTGCGAGAACCGCGTGCGCGCGCACGGGCTGCCCAAGGACGCAGCCAATTTCCGCGCGCTTAAGGCGATGGGCTTCTCCGACGAGCGGCTTGCCACGCTCTCCGGGCTCGAGGCGAGCGAGGTCGCCGCGCGCCGCCGGGCGCTCGACGTGCATCCCGTCTATAAGCGCATCGACACTTGCGCCGCCGAGTTCGCCTCGCCCACCGCCTATATGTACTCGACCTACGAGTCCGGCTTCGCTGGGCCGCCGGTATGCGAGGCGCGGCCTTCCGACAAGGAGAAGATCATCATTCTCGGCGGAGGACCTAACCGCATCGGTCAGGGCATCGAGTTCGACTATTGCTGCTGCCATGCGGCCTTCTCGCTGTCGGCCGTCGGTTACGAGACCATCATGATCAATTGCAATCCGGAGACGGTCTCGACCGATTACGACACCTCCGACCGCCTCTATTTCGATCCACTCACCGAAGAGGACGTGCTGGAGATCGTGCGCACCGAGGAGAAGAGCGGCAAGCTGAAAGGCGTGATCGTGCAGTTCGGCGGGCAGACGCCGCTCAAGCTTGCGCAAGCGCTGGAGACCGCCAAAGTGCCGATCCTCGGCACCTCGCCCGACGCCATCGACCTCGCCGAGGACCGCGACCGCTTCAAGGCGCTGGTCGAGCGGCTGGGCATCAGGCAACCGAGGAACGGCATCGCCCGCTCGGCCGCGGAGGCCAAGACCATCGCCGCGGCGATCGGTTTCCCGGTGGTGATCCGCCCGTCTTACGTGCTCGGCGGCCGCGCCATGGAGATCGTGCACGACGAGGCGCAACTCGCCCGCTACATCGCCGAGGCCGTGGTGGTTTCGGGCAAGAGCCCGGTGCTGATCGACTCTTATCTCCGCGACGCCATCGAGGTGGATGTCGACGCGCTTGCCGACGACAAGGACGTGTTCATCTGCGGGGTGATGGAGCATATCGAGGAGGCCGGCGTGCATTCGGGCGACTCCGCCTGCTCGCTGCCGCCGCATTCGCTGAGGCCGCACATTATCGCGGACATGGAGCGCCAGACCGTCGAGCTCGCTCGGGCGCTGAGCGTGGTGGGATTGATGAACGTGCAGTTCGCCATCCAGAACGACGACATCTACATTCTCGAGGTCAATCCGCGCGCCTCGCGCACGGTGCCGTTCGTCGCCAAGGTGATCGGGCTGCCGGTGGCCGGCATCGCCGCCGAGGTGATGGCCGGCAAGCCGCTCGCCGCGTTCGGGCTGAAGCGGCGCAAGCTCGAGCATATCGCGGTGAAGGAGGCGGTGTTTCCCTTCGCGCGCTTCCCCGGCGTCGATCCGGTGCTAGGTCCTGAGATGCGCTCGACCGGAGAAGTGATGGGCATCGACCGCGACTATGCGATCGCCTTCGCCAAGAGCCAGCTCGGCGGCGGCTCGCGGCTGCCGCTGTCCGGCACGGTGTTCGTCTCGGTGAAGGACAGCGACAAGGACAAGCTGCTGGCGCCCGTCAGAGAACTCGCCGAGATGGGCTTCCGCATCATCGCCACGCGCGGCACCAAGCGCCATCTCGATGCACATGGCATCCCGTGCGAGAAGATCAACAAGGTGCTGGAGGGGCGTCCGCATGTGGTCGACGCCATCACCAATGGCGAGGTGGACATCGTGTTTAACACCACCGAGGGCGCCAAGGCCCTGGCCGACTCCTTCTCGATCCGCCGCTCGGCCTTGCTCTACCATATCCCCTATTATACAACGCTCGCCGGCGCGCTCGCCGTGACCGAAGCCATCAAGGCGCTCAGGTCGGGGGGTCTCAAAGTCGCTCCCCTGCAGAGCTATGTCGGCCAGCGCGCCAAGGAAATCGCCTGAGACGGCTTCAAATCCGTCAAAATCAACAGATTCTTGACTTAGACCGGGCAATTCCTGGACATTAGTTCAGGGGGTCGCCCAAGGAGCTTCGACTGAGATGGACAAGGTGCCGATGACCGCGGAGGGCTATGCTGCGCTTGAGGCTGAGATCAAATATCTCAAGACCGTCGAGCGCCCGCGCATCATCAAGCAGATCGCCGACGCCCGCACACATGGCGATCTGTCCGAAAACGCCGAATACCATGCCGCCAAGGAGCAGCAAGGCATCACCGAGGCGCGCATGGCCGACCTCGAGGACAAGCTTTCGCGCGCCGACATCATCGACGTGTCCAAGCTCAAGGGCGACCAGGTGATGTTCGGGGCGACGGTCACGCTGGTCGATGAGGACACCGACGAGAAGGCCAAATACCGCATCGTCGGCGAGATCGAGGCTGACGTGAAACAGGGCCGCATCTCGATCACCTCGCCGCTCGCCCGAGCGCTGCTGGGCAAGCGCAAGAAGGACGTGGTCGAGGTCTCGACGCCGGGCGGCGGCAAGTCCTATCAGGTGATCAAGGTCGAATATAAATAGCCGCACCGGCTGCGAGTAGCTCCATGCGTCAAATCCTGATTGCCGTCTCGCTCGCGCTCATCGCCAGCACAGTCGCCTTTGCCCATGCTCATCTCGAAAGCACGACGCCTGCAGCCGACGCCATTTTGCCGACGGCGCCGGCCGAAGTCGCCATCGTTCTCTCAGAGGAGATCGAGCCCAAGTTCAGCACGATCGAGGTCACGGACGCGCACGGCACGCGCGTCGACAAAGATGATGTGCATTTGGCCTCGGACAACGCCAAGCGACTCATCGTCTCGTTGCAGCCGCTCGATCCCGGGAGCTACAAGGTCGATTGGAAGGTCACCTCCGTCGACACGCATAAGACGCATGGGAGCTTCAGCTTCAAGGTCGCTAGCTGAGACGGATCGGTCGTTCGCCGGGGACCATTAGGCCGCCATGCTGCTTGTGCTGACGCGCGGAGTGTTCGTCGCGGCTCTGCTGTCCGGCTTCGGCGCCTCGCTGTTCGCCGTGCTTGTCCTGGCGCCGATCTCTCGGGGCCGCATGCAAGAACCGCAGGCGTTCACCGCATGCCGGGTGAGAGGGATTTTGTGGTGGTGCCTCGGCGTCGCGCTGATCGCGGGCTGTGCCTGGCTGCTGCTCCAGACGCGCGAGATCGCCGAGACGCAGACGAATGCCGAAACCATCGCCGCCGCCCCGACGGTGCTGCTCGGCACACGCTTCGGACAGGTGCTGTGTTTGCAGGCCTTGGCTCTGGCCGGAGCTGCCCTTTTCGCCGGTCTCCGCCGCGACGCACTCGCGGCCATGCTTGCCGGACTTGCCGTGCTGCTCGAGGCGGGACACAGCCACGCTTTCGCCATGGCGCATGGGTTGAGCCTTCTCCTCCTGTCGCAGGCGTTGCATCTCTCGGCGGCCGGCGCTTGGCTCGGCGGACTGCTGCCGCTGCTTGCGGTCGTGCGCCATGCGCCGCTCGATGTGGCGCATCGCGCGCTGAAGCGCTTCTCGCCGATCGCGGCTTTGTCCGTTTCCCTCCTGGCCGGCACCGCCTTGCTGCAAGGTGTCGAGCTGTCCGGCGGTCTCAAGGGTCTGTTCGGCACCAACTACGGCGCGGTGCTTTTGCTCAAGCTCGCGCTCTTCGTGGCGCTGATCGCGCTTGCCACTAATAACCGGCTGCGTTTCACCCCAGCGCTCGCCTCGCGCGAAGCTGAAGCGACACGGCGCATGCTCGCTTTGAGCATCGGCATCGAGACCGCCGTCGGGCTCGCCGTGGTTCTCGCCGCTGCCGCCCTGAGCGGCCTGGAACCCGGCATGCACATCACAAGCGGGTGATGCGGATTGCAAAAAGCTCCCCGCACCTGCACAAGCTGGAGTGTCCCTTCGGACACAGGAGAAGGAGTTGCGTTATGTCGAAACTGACAATCCTGCTGGCCTGCGCCTTCGGTGTGATGCTGGGCGGCTTTGCTGCCGCTGGCGTCGAAGAGGACCCCGCCGTCAAGGGCTACATGGCGGCGATGCAGATCATGCATAAGGACATGATGGTGGATTACACGGGCGATCCGGATGTCGATTTCGTGCGCGGCATGATCCCGCATCATCAGGGCGCCATCGACATGGCCAAGGTCGAGCTCGCCTATGGCAAGGACCCCGAGATCCGCAAGCTCGCCGAGGACGTCATCGCCGCCCAGGAAAAGGAGATCGCGATGATGCAGGCTTGGCTCAAGGCGCATGGCAAATAGCGCTAAGCCCTATAGCCCTCGCTGCATGTTCTTGCGAGAATAGGCTAAAAGCAGACCGGCCCATGATCGACAAGCTCGAATTCATCCTGGCGCTCGCCCGCGAGCGGCATTTCGGCCACGCGGCGGAGGCTTGCGGGGTGAGCCAGCCCACGCTCTCAGCCGGCATCAAGCAGCTCGAGGATTCGTTCGGGGTGCTGCTGGTGCAGCGCGGCTCCCGCTTCCAGGGCTTCACCCCCGAAGGCGAGCGCGTGCTCGACTGGGCGCGGCGCATCGTCGGCGACACCCGCGCCATGCGTCAGGAGATCGACGCGCTGAAGCGGGGCCTCGCCGGGCATATCCGCATCGCCGCCATCCCGACGGCGCTGGCCATGGTGGCGATGATCACCACTCCCTATCGGGCCAAGCATCCGGATGTGAGCTTCACCATCCTCTCGCGCAACTCGATCGAGGTATTGGGATTGCTTGAGAATTTGGAGGTCGATGCCGGGCTCACTTATCTCGACAACGAGCCGCTCGGCCGGGTGCAGACCGTGCCGCTCTACAGCGAGCAATATCGGCTGCTCGCCTCGTCCGACAGCCCGCTCGGCGACCGCGATCAGGTGACCTGGGCGGAAGTCGGCAAGGTGCCGCTCTGCCTGCTCACCCCAGACATGCAGAACCGGCGCATCATCGAGCAATTGCTGCGGCAGGCCGGAGCCGACGTGGCGCCTACCCTGGAGTCGAACTCGGTGGTCGTCCTGTTCGCGCATGTCCGCACCGGGAAATGGGCGAGCGTGATGCCGGCGAAATTGGCGGAGGTGCTTGGGCTGACCGAGAAGGTGCGTGCCATTCCGATCGTCGAGCCCGAGGTGTCGCATTCGATCGGGCTGGTCGTGCCGCATCGCAACCCATTGACGCCGTTGATCAATGCATTGGTCAGCGAGGCCAAGCAGCTCGCGCCCATCCTGGGCGCCGACACCCCGACCGATAGCGTGCGCGTCAAGCGCGCGGCCAAGGCCCCCGTCCGCTGAGATTGAGCCTCGATCCGGAATCCTGATCTAGTCATAAGCTACTGTAATAATGAGAGAAATTCCCATCGCTCGGCTTGTTTCAGAGCGCGCTCGAGCTTATGTCCAGGAGACTGTCATCGGCCGTAAGGGCGACGACCAGTCGATGACAACACGATAGAGAATCCCGATCGGGCGATGGCCCGGCTTTGTTGATTCTCTAAGGCTTTTTCCGCATTTTCGAGTCTGCTCATTAAAGCGGCTGGGCATGCCACGACACGAGCCATGGAACGCCGAGCGCGCGAGCGAAATCATCGCGCGGTATCGGCATTTGGAGGGCGCCGGCCTTCCGATTCTGCACGCCTTGCAGGAGACCTTCGGCTGCGTGCCGGACGAGGCCGTGCCGCTCGTGGCGGAGGCGCTTAACCTTTCCCGCGCCGAGATCCACGGCACCGTCACCTTCTATCACGACTTCCGCAAAGCGCCGGCGGGGCGGCGCGTGCTCAAGCTTTGCCGCGCCGAATCCTGCCAAGCCGCCGGCGGCGACGCGCTCGCCGCGCGCGCCGCAGAAAAACTTGGCGTGGCGATGGGCGAGACCACGCTCGACAATCGTGTCACGCTGGAGCCGTTCTATTGCCTCGGCCTTTGCCACTCTTCGCCCGCCGCCATGCTGGACAAGCATGTGTTCGGCATGCTCGACGAGACGAAGCTCGACGCGCTGGTGAAGGAAGCGCAAGCGTGAGCGCGCGCATCTTCATCTCCCGCGATTCAGGCGCACTGTGCGTCGGCGCCGAAGAGGTGGTGCGTCACTTCCGCAAGGCCTTCGAGAAGCGCGGGCTCGATGTCGAGATCGTCCGCACCGGCTCGCGCGGCATGTATTGGCTGGAGCCGCTGATCGAAGTGGCGACCGACCAAGGCCGTGTCGGCTACGGCCCGGTGAAGGTCAGCGATATCGATGCCCTGCTCGACGCCGGCATGCTCGACGGCAAGCCGCACAGTCTCGGCATCGGCGTGGTCGACGACTATCCCTGGCTCGAGAGCCAGACGCGGCTCACCTTCAAGAATTGCGGCATCATCGATCCGCGCAGCCTCGAAGATTACCAGGCGCATGGCGGCTATCGGGGCCTCGCCAAGGCGCTTACCGTCGGGCCGAAAGCGATCGTCGAGGAGGTCATCGCTTCCGGCTTGCG
>JBAUOI010000223.1:0-2610 GCA_049579665.1 Methyloceanibacter sp. | reverse complement strand
CGAGCAGCGGCAACAGCGGAAGGCCGAGAATGGAGAAATAGTCGCCGTCGATCTTCTCGAACAACAGCACGCCGAGCGATTCAAGCTGATAAGCCCCGACCGAGTTCAGTACCTCGTCTCCGGCGGCGGCGAGGTAGCGGCCGATGAACTCTGGCGAGAGCTTGCGCACGGTCAGCATCGCGATCGTCGTCTCCGCCCAGATGGTCTCGCCATTGGTCGCGACCGCCACCGCGGTATGCAGCGTGTGCGTCTTGCCCCTGAGATCGAGCAGCTGCCGGCGTGCCGCCTCCATGCTGTCCGGCTTGGAGAACACCGTCTGGCCGAGCGCCAGCACTTGATCGCCGCCGATCACATAGGCCTGTCGGGCAAGATCGCTTACGGCTTCCGCCTTGGCCCGCGCCAGAACTTCGGCCACGTCATGCGGACTGAGCGACCTCTCACCGCCGACCGCCTGGCGCATCACCGCCTCGTCGAGCCCCGGCGGCTCGACGATGAAGGCGAGTCCCGCAGCTTCGAGGATGCGCGCGCGCGACTTGCTGCCCGAAGCGAGGATGAGCGGGGGCCGGCCGGCCTGCAAGAAGCTGCTCATGCCTCGAGCACCGGCGCTTCGCGGTCATGATAAAGGCGGATGATCCCCGCCGCGGTCTCTTCGATCGAGCGGCGCGTCACGTCGATGATCGGCCAGCCGTGCCGCGCGCAGAGCGCCCGCGTCTGGGCGATCTCGGCGGCGATAGTCTCCCGGTCGACATAGTCTTCGAGATGGTGATGCGCGTGCTCGATCACGCGGTTCTGCCGCACCTGGGCGATGCGGTCGGCGCTTGCCACCAGGCCGACGACGAAGGCATTCCCCGGTGTATCCAGCTGCGGCGGCAGATCCACGCCTGGCACCAGCGGGAAATTGGCGGTCTTGAACCCGCGGTTGGCGAGATAGATCGATGTCGGCGTCTTCGACGTGCGGCTGATGCCGACCAGCACGATATCGGCTTCGTTGAGATTTTCCGGCAGATGCCCGTCGTCATGCAGCATGGTGAAGTTGAGTGCCTCGATGCGTCGGAAATAATCGGCGTCGAGCACATGCTGGCCGGCAATAGTCGGGGTCGACGGCGTGCCGAGATAGGATTCGAACACCTGCAGGATCGGCTTCAGCGCCGGCACGCAAGGGATATTGAGCCGCTTGCACGACCTCTCCAGCTCATCCGCCAACTCGCGGTTGAACAAAGTGTAGAGCACGATGCCAGGCGCGGCCTCGACATCCTTCACCACCCGCTCGAGCTCGCGGCGGCTCCGCACCAAAGGGTGCAGATGCTCGATCGCCCGTACCTGGGCGTATTGCACGCGCACAGCCTTGGCGATCGTGATCAGCGTTTCGCCGGTCGCGTCGGAGATCATGTGCAGGTGGAAACTTCGCAGGATATCCATGGCAATCCCTCTGGATAACCTCGATGAGTTAAGGGAGCAACTATGGTGCTCGACCCGCCTCTCTCCCCGACTCGCTGGGAATGGGTGCAACTTCTGCACAGATTCGCCGATGTCGAAAAAATGACGCCTTGCGAACAGGCGCCCGCAATACCCTGCTCGGTCCCCAGGGCCAAGCCCCACTCCTCCACAGGAGGTTCAGCCCGGCATCAGTCGCATTTACGAGCCTCAGACGCTTGCGCGGCTTGGCTTGCTTGCGCCGCACAACGGAATTAGCCACAGCACAGTTACCATGCCCGCTCCCGCTCACTGCCTACGATTGTGAGTTCTGTAGAGAGGCTGGTGACAGCGCGGAATGTCCGCTATTCACCCCGTAACAGTAACAGTAGAAACCTTAGAGAGAATCTCTCTTTTAGTATTTAGAGAGAGGCAATGTTGCGTATCCCTTCTTTGGACAGTCCCTTCCTCAAGGCGCTTTCCGGCCAGGCCACCACCCCATCTCCGATCTGGCTGATGCGCCAGGCCGGACGCTATCTGCCGGAATATCGCGAAGTGAGGAGCAGGGTCGCCTCGTTCCTCGATCTTTGCCGCACTCCCGAGCTTGCGGCCGAGGTAACGCTGCAACCTTTGAGAAGGTTCGATCTCGACGCTGCGATCGTGTTTTCCGACATTCTCATCATCCCCTACGCGCTTGGTCAGGAGGTCGAATTTGTCGAAGGCGAAGGCCCCAAGCTCGAGCCGGTCAAGGACGGCAAGGCTATAGCCGGATTGGATAACTTGAACGTGGGCAAGGCCTTAGCGCCTGTCTACGAGACCATCGAGCGTGTCGTCGCCCAGCTTCCCAAGAGCGTGCCGCTGATCGGCTTCTGCGGGGCGCCCTGGACGGTTGCGACCTATATGGTTGAGGGCGGCGGCAGCAAGGAGCAGGCCTCGGCACGGCTGTTCGCCTATCACGACCATGCGTCCTTCCAGCGTCTCATCGACCTCCTGGTCGAGTGCTCAGCCGATTATCTGGTGAGCCAGGCAAATGCCGGGGCGAGTGTGGTTCAGATCTTCGACAGCTGGGCGGGAAGCCTACCCGAGGATGAATTCACTCGCTGGTGCATTGCGCCCACCAAGCGTCTCGTCGAGGAGGTCAAGGCCAGGCTTCCCGATATCCCCATCATCGGTTTTCCGCGTGGCGCGGGTGTGCTT
>JBAUOI010000222.1:0-13208 GCA_049579665.1 Methyloceanibacter sp. | reverse complement strand
GAGCTACGTTCCATTATCGCAGTTTCAGGAAGGTTATCCGCCGCGCCGGTAATTCTCGCGAACCGTCTCGGCCTGGGAAGGAGTTGGAGCGGGCGATGGGGATTGAACCCACGACCCGTAGCTTGGGAAGCTACTGCTCTACCACTGAGCTACACCCGCGGCCGTCCCGAGTCCTAGCATGGTCGGTCTGGGCCGAAAAGCGAACGCTTCACGGGAGGGTGATGCAGCCTTGTCTTGCGGACGGTCTCCGCCCCACTGTTAATGTCCGGCTGGAGGATCGGAATGGCCGACACTGCGTCCCTTGCGCCGCTCAAGAAATTCGACGACCCCGACATGACTGCCAAAGGCGAACGCCGCGCGCGCGTCGCGCTTCACGCCTTGCGCACGCTGTGGATCAACACCGGCAGCCTCTGCAACATCACCTGCCGCAATTGCTATATCGAGTCGAGCCCCGAGAACGACCGCCTCGCCTATATCACCCGCGCCGAAGCAATCGCCTTTCTCGACGAGATCGAGCGCGCGCATCTGCCCGTGCGCGAGATCGGCTTCACCGGCGGCGAGCCGTTCATGAATCCGGACATCATCGAGATGCTGGGCGACGCGCTCGAGCGCGGTTTCCGGGTGCTGCTCCTGACCAACGCCATGCAGCCGATGTTGCGGCCGCGCGTCCGCGAGGGCTTGATGCGGCTGCGCGAGGCGTATGGCAGCCGCTTGCTCATTCGCGTGAGCCTCGACCATTACACGGCAAAGCTGCACGACACCGAGCGGACGGCCGGGTCATTCGCCAAGACGCTCGAAGGAATCGATTGGCTTGTGCGTGAAGGCTTTGCTCTCGCGCTCGCCGGCCGCACCTGCTGGGGCGAAGCCGAGGCGGATGCGCGCGCCGGTTATGCCGCGCTCAGCGCCGCGCGCGGTTGGCCGATCGATGCCCACGATCCTGTCGCGCTGGTCCTCTTCCCCGAGATGGATCTGCGCGCCGACGTGCCGGAGATCACCGAGTCCTGCTGGAGCATCCTGCACAAGAACCCGAACGAATTGATGTGCGCTTCGAGCCGCATGGTGGTGAAGCGGAAGGGCGCCGCGGCGCCGGTCGTGCTTCCCTGCACTCTTCTGCCTTACGACCCGGCCTTCGAGATGGGCGCGACGTTGGCGCAAGCCGCGCGTGCCGATGGCGGCATGTTCGAGCATGGCGCGGTCAAGCTCTGCCATCCGCATTGCGCCAAGTTCTGCGTTTTGGGTGGGGGTTCCTGTTCTTCGTGACACTGCAACGACTTCTGTCACCCCCGGGCTTGACCCGGGGGTCCATTCCGTTACCCGGCCTCTTATGCGGAGCTTCTATGTAGGTCACGGCATGGATGCCCGGATCAAGCCCGGGCATGACGAGATTGGGTCTTGCCGAGGAGATACATCATTCCTGCCGAAAGTGTTTCGACAGCTTCAGGCCTTGCGCCTGGTAGTGCGAGCCGATGCCCCGGCCATAGATCGTGTCGGGAATGTCGGTGAGCTTGTCATAGACCAGCCGGCCGACAATCTGCCCGTCCTCCAAGATGAACGGGATGTCGAGGCTACGCACCTCGAGCACCGCCTTGGCGCCCGGCGCCTTACCTTCCGTATAGCCGAAGCCGGGATCGAAGAAGCCGGCATAATGCACGCGATACTCGCCGATCAACGGATCGAACGGCGCCATCTCGGCGACATAGGCGGGCGGCACAGAGACGCTCTCTTTCGAGGCGAGGATGTAGAACTCATGCGGGTCGAGCACGAGGCGGCGGTCCTTGCCGAGCCGCACCTCCTCCCAATACTGCCCGACATCGTAAGCGCCGATCTCATCGACGTCGATGACGCCCGCGTAACGCCGCGCACGATAGCCGACGAGACCAGCGGGGGAGATGGGCGCAAGGCTGATGCGCAAGTTCAGACCTTCGCGGATCGCCGCCTCGCCCTCGACCAGGCCGACATCGGAGTGGATCTCGCGCAAACGCCGGTCGCCAACGCGACCTGGTTGCTCGCCGGCATCGAGCTGCTGGCCGACGCGGCGGCGGAACCTGATCTGGTTGAGCCGCGAACCGTAGCGAACCTTGATGGAAAAGGTGCGCGGGCAAATCTCGGTGAACAGCGGCCCCGAGTAGCCTTCCTCCACCGTGTCGAACCCGTCCTGACGGTCTGCGATCAACCGGGTGAACACGTCGAGCCGTCCGGTCGAGCTTTTAGGATTGGCGAAGCCGGCGATGGTCGAGCGGAGCTTGAGCTGCTCGATCAGCGGCACGAGATAGACGCAGCCCGCCTCGAGCACCGCGCCCTTGGTGAGATCGATCTCGTGGAATTTGAGCTCGGCGAGCTTGTCGCGCACCGTGGCGTCGGGGCCGGGCAGGAAGCTCGCCCTGATGCGATAGGCGACCTTGCCGAGTCTGAGATCGAGGCTCGCCGGCTGGATCTGGTTGGTCTCGATCTCGGGCGCGCCCGCGATCTCGCCGCCGGCGATCATCGCGCGGATCGCCTGGCTCGGCAGGATGCCCGTCCGTGCGAACACGCCTTTCGTGGTTTCGCCAGGCGGATCGGCCGGTGCGCCTTCCGTCGCCTCGAAAAGTCTGTCGCTCCGGTTTCCGGGGTCCATGGTCCGTCTTCGCATTGCCTATTGTCCCATCATCTTAAAGCGGACAATTCACGGATGACTAATCCAGCGCAACGGTAACGCGCAGGAAGGTGGCCGGAATCGAGGTAGCATCCTTGCGTGGGCTTTGATTTTGGCTATTGAACAGAGTGTTCAGCTCCTTCTGCAAATCGTCGGCCCGGCCGTTTTTTTCCGCGGCCTCGAAGGCGTTCATCGTCGGCCCGTAGTACTTCCTGAACGCGTCAACGAGCTCCGACGGCGGGACAGGAGAGTTGAAGGTATATGTATCTCTGACGAATGATATCTGCTCTTTTGGAACCCCAGCGCCGGCAAATCGCTCGATCACATTATTCTCGACCCCCCACGTCATCGGGCTAATGAAGCCCTCCGGCGGCGGTGGCGAGTAGCCAGCGCTAATTTTCAGGATTTGAGCCACCAATGTCGGATCGTTCGGGATCCAGTTCCCCATCACGATCCGGCCTCCGGGCCGTGTCACACGCACCATCTCCTTGGCCACGTCAAATGGCTTCGGTGCGAACATGGCACCAAAGATACTCACGACGAGGTCAAAGGTTTGATCTTCCAGCTCGTGCAAGTCGGACGCATCGCCTTCCTGAAACTTGCAGTTCCCGAGGCCGTGCTCCTTCGCACGCTTGTTCCCGGCCTCGACCAGGTTCCTGGCAATATCGACGCCCAACACGTCCGCTCCCAGTCTTGCCTCTGGTAAGGCTGTCGTTCCATCGCCGCAGCCGAGATCCAAAACCTTGAGCCCTTTGGTGATGCCGAGTTTCTGGACGAGCGCCTCTCCGCTCTCTCTCATGCTGTCCGCAATGCGCGTAAAATCGCCTTTTTCCCAAAGTGCTTTGTTTGGGTTCACGAGAGTGCTCCTCTTTCGCCCAGCGATCCGGCGACTTGCCACCAACGGGCTAGACCCAAGCTCGGCCTTCTCCCCCGGATTCAAAAGCGGGGACCCGGAACTGCCGGGTTCGGCCTGAGCTCGTCAGGAAAGCCAGGTCGCCATGCTTATAGAATATCTTGCTCTTTTCGTTGCGTCCCTCTTCACCGGCGCGGCCTTCTACGTCAATTTCGCCGAGCAGCCGGCCCGGCTTCAGCTGGACGACCGGGCCCTGCTTGCCGAGTGGAAGCCATCATACAAGCGCGGATTCGCCATGCAGGCGAGCCAGGCCATGCTCGCTTTTTTCCTCGGCGCCATCCTTGCCGTCTCCGCGGCTTGACTCCGGCAGACTTGACGGGAGCCGTTCGGCGGGGGCATTAATGGCCCGTCGTGGTGATTTGGCCGGCCGGCTTGCAGCCACGTTAAACAAGTCGCTAAAAGGCCGTGCGAGGCGAACTTCAAGCCGATCCCGGTCTTTTGGCGGCAGCCAGAGTCCGGGTTTTTTTATGCGGCCGGTCTGAATGGGATTTCGAGAGTGGAGTCGACCATGGTCGCAAACAAGGACCGAAAGAAACGCGCGAGCGGCTGGCAGCCGGCGACAAAGCTCGTGCATGAGGGAACTCTTCGCAGCCAATTCGGCGAGACGTCGGAAGCCATCTTCCTCAACTCGGGCTACATCTACGACAGCGCCGAGCAGGCCGAAGCCCGCTTCAAGGGCGACGAGGACGGCTACGTCTATAGCCGCTACGCCAACCCCACCGTCTCCATGTTTGAGACGCGCATGTGCGCGCTGGAAGGCGCCGACGCCGCGCGTGGCACTTCGAGCGGCATGGCCGCGGTCGCGGCTTCGCTGCTATGCCATCTGAAGACCGGCGACCATGTCGTCTCAGCCCGCGCGCTGTTCGGCAGTTGCCGCTACATCGTCGAGGACCTGCTGCCGCGCTACGGCATAGAGACCACGCTGGTCGACGGCCGCGATCTCAAGGCGTGGCAACAGGCGGTGAAGCCCAACACGCGCGCCTTCTTCTTCGAGACGCCGACCAATCCCGTGCTCGAGCTGGTGGACATCGAAGCCGTGGCGAAGATCGCCAAGCAATCCGGCGCGCTGGTCGTGGTCGACAATGTGTTCGCCACGCCGCTGCTGCAACGACCGCTCGAGCTTGGCGCCAACATCGTCGTCTATTCGGCCACCAAGCACATTGACGGCCAGGGACGTTGCCTCGGCGGCGTCGTGCTGGGGCCGAAGGAGTTCATCGAGGAGAAGCTGCACAATTACCTGAAACATACCGGACCGTCGCTCAGCCCCTTCAATGCCTGGGTGCTGCTGAAGGGGCTTGAGACGCTTCCGGTGCGCGTCGAGCGGCATGTCGCCTCGGCCGCGGCGATCGCCGATTTCCTCGCCGCGCGATCGGATGTGGCACGCGTCTACTATCCCGGCCGCGCCGATCATCCGCAGGCGGCGCTCGCCAAGCGACAGATGGCGGGGGGCGGCCCGCTAGTCGCCTTCGAGGTCAAGGGCGGCAAGGACGCGGCCTTCCGCTGCATGAATGCGCTCGAGATCATCAAGATCAGCAACAATCTCGGCGACGCGAAGAGTCTCATCACCCATCCCGCCACCACGACGCATCAGCGGCTCACACCGGAGGTGCGCGCCGAGCTCGGCATCTTCGACAACAGCGTGCGGCTTTCGGTTGGGCTCGAGGATGCCGGCGACCTGATGGCCGATCTCGACCGGGCGCTGTCTGCAAAGTAGCGCGAGCCCGCCTTGCTCGCGCCAAAGCCCTATGTCACCTTTCGCGAACTCTAGCGTTCGAGCGAGGACGAGCATGTGCCGGAACATCAAGACGCTGCATAATTTCCAACCGCCCGCCACCGACGAGGAAATCCATCTGTCCTCGCTGCAATTCGTGCGCAAGCTGAGCGGCTTCACGCGGCCGTCGGCGGCAAACCAGGCTGCGTTCGATCGCGCCGTGCACAAGGTCTCCATGGCCGCGCGCGAGCTGATCGACCAGCTCGTCACCACCGCCCCGCCCCGCGACCGCGAGGTCGAGGCCCTGAAGGCCCGCGCGAGGTCGGCCGAACGCTTCCGCACGCCTTCCCGTCACGCGACGTAAGCGGGAAGCGGTCTCAACCGGCGCGCCCTTGCCGCGGCAATCGCCGCGCCGACGCGCTTCTCGATCTCGACCGCTAACAGGGTCGCGACGCCGACCCCCACCACCACCAGGCCGTCCAGCCAGGCGACGGGCGCCGTGCCGAACACGGCCTGCATGAAGGGTAGATAGGTGAAGCCGAGCTGCAAGACCACGACAATGGCGACGCCGATCAGCACGGCCGGCGTACCAAGCACGCCCTGCAAGGTCAGCGACGGCCCATGCACATAGCGCACACTGAATAGGTAGAAGATTTCCATCACCACGATGGTGTTGACCACCATGGTCCTCGCCGTCTCGAACGAGAGACCGCGTTCGATGGCATAGAAGAACACACCGAAGACGCCGACTACGAACAACAGCGACACGAAGGCGACGCGCCACAGCAGATACCCCGACAGCAGCTTCTCGTCGGGCTGGCGCGGTGGCCGCTGCATCGTGCCCGGCTCGGTCGGCTCGAAGGCAAGGGTGAGGCCAAGCGCCACCGCCGTGACCATGTTGATCCAGAGGATCTGAATCGGCGTGACCGGGAGGGTGAGCCCGAGAGCGATGGCCGCAATGATGGCGCTCGATTCGCCACCATTGGTCGGCAGCGTCCATTCGATCACCTTCCTGAGATTGTCATAGACCGTCCGGCCTTCGCGCACGGCGGCGACGATCGAGGCGAAATTGTCGTCGGCGAGTACGACCTCGGCGGCTTCCTTCGCGGCTTCGGTGCCCTTCCGTCCCATGGCAACGCCGATATCCGCGCGCTTCAGAGCCGGCGCGTCGTTCACGCCGTCTCCCGTCATGGCGGTCACGGCATGGTCGCTCTGCAAGGCCGTCACCAGACGAAGCTTATGCGCCGGGCTGGTGCGGGCGAACACCGTGGCCTCGCGCGCCACATCGCGTAACGCCTGGTCGTCGAGCCGGTCGAGGGCCGCTCCAGTGACGATCTTCAAATGGTCGGCGAGCTGAAGCTGGTTGGCGATGGCCGCAGCCGTGGCAGCGTGGTCGCCCGTGATCATTTTCACGCTGATCCCGGCCGACCGGCAGTCCCGCACTGCGGCAAGCACCTCCTCGCGCGGCGGATCGATCAGCCCGAGCAGGCCAAGCAGGGTCGCTCCGCCGCCCGCCACATCGGCAAAGGCAAGGTCGCGCTTGCCCTTCGGCATCTCCTTGACCGCCACCGCGAGCACACGCTGGCCTCGGCTTGCTATCGCATCGGTGCATGAGCGCCAGAACTCCTCGTCGAGCGCTTGCTTACCTCCCTCGCCAAGCTGCCGGCTGCACAGGCCTAGCACCCGTTCCGGCGCCCCTTTGATGAAGGCAAAGGCGCCCCCTTCGTGGCTGTGATGCAGCGTCGCCATGAACTGGTGCTGCGTGTCGAAGGGAATCTCGTCGGTGCGAGGGAACTGCTTGCGCAGGAGGGCCGAGTCGTAGCCGCCCTTGACGCCGAAACTGAGCAAGGCTCCCTCCATCGGGTCGCCGTCGACGATCCATGTATGATCGGCGCGGCGGAGTTCGGCGTCGTTGCACAGAATGGCGGCCCTGGCCGCCTCAAGCAGTACTGCCTGCTCGCCCGGATCGATGGACCGGCCGTCGGCGTCGAAGCCCCCCTCGGGCCGATAGCCGACGCCCAGCACGTCGAATTGCTGCCCCGCCGTTACCACCGTGCGCACCGTCATCTCGTTGCGGGTGAGCGTGCCGGTCTTGTCGGAGCAAATCACCGAAACCGAGCCGAGTGTCTCCACCGCCGGCAGGCGCCTAATGATGGCGTTGCGCGCCGCCATGCGCTGCACGCCGATCGCCAGCGCGATGGTCATCACCGCCGGCAGCCCTTCCGGGATCGCCGCGACGGCCAGCCCGATCATCACCATGAACGCTTCGGGCCAAGCATAGTCGCGCACAAGAACCGCAAAGCCAAACACTGCGGCGGACATCACGAGAATGACGAGCGTGAGTCTTTGCGCAAGGATGGCCATCTGCCGGAGCAAGGGCGTGGTCAGCGTCTTGACCGTGCCGACCAGCGTGCTGATACGGCCGAGTTCGGACTCCGCGCCGGTGCCCACCGCGATGCCCGTACCGTTGCCTACGGTGACGAAGGTGCCTGAGAACGCCATCGCAGCGCGATCGCCCAGCGCTGCGTCGACCGAGACGGGCTTGTCCAATTTCCCCACGGGAACCGATTCACCCGTGAGCGCCGCCTCGTCGATCCGCAGATTGCGCGTCCGGACGAGGCGCAGATCCGCCGGCACCCGGTCGCCGGGCTCGAGTTGCACGAGATCGCCCGGCACGATGTCTTCCGCCGCGACCACTTTCCGCCGGCCGTCGCGAATGACCGAGGCACGCGGGTCGATCATCGCACTGATGGCTTCGAGCGCCCATTCGGCGCGGCCTTCTTGCACATAGCCAATGATCGCATTGAGGATCACGACGCCGAGCACCACGGCCGCGTCGACGAAATGTCCGATCGAAGCAGCCAACCCGGCGGCCACAATGAGCACATAGATCAACAGATTGTGGAATTGCTGGAGGAAGCGAAGCATCTCGCTTCGCTTGGGCGGCTGGGGCAGCCGGTTGGGGCCAAAGCGGAGCTTGCGCGCCTCCGCCTCATCCGAGGCGAGGCCTTCCGGCCCGGTCCCGAGCGCCGCAAAAATCTCCGCCACCGGAAGCGCATGCCAAGCGCGCGCTGCGGCCTCGCCCTGCGGCTCCATAGTATTTACCTTGCGTTCCAGCCTGTCCGACACAGCCATGCGTTGCCTAGCCTATTACCCTGCCTTCAGCTTGATGCACATCAACGGCTGGCTTTTTTCCGCGAAGCGCGGCATGGAAAGCGCAAAGCGAAACCAGCCCCTAGCCGTCGAGAACAGGTCTTGACCACTTCCACCACACCAAAGGAGCTGCTTGCCAGGCTCGTCGGCTTCGACACGACGAGCGCCAAGTCGAATCTCGCGCTGATCGCCTTCGTCGAGGGCTATCTCAAGGACCACGGCATCGCCTCGACGCGCGTGCCCTCAGCCGACGGCACCAAGGCCGATCTGTTCGCCACCATCGGCAAGATCGGCGCAGGCGGCATTGGGCTCTCAGGCCATAGCGACTGCGTGCCGGTGGAAGGCCAGCGCTGGACGTCCGACCCCTTCACGCTGACGGAGCGCGACGGCAAGCTCTACGCCCGCGGGGCCTGCGACATGAAGGGCTTTATCGCTTGCGTGCTCGCCTCGGTGCCGCTGTTCAAGTCGCACAAGCTGAACGAGCCGATCCACATCATCATCTCCTACGACGAGGAGGTGGGCTGCACCGGCGTGCGGCCGCTGATCGCCCGGCTTGGCTCAGATCTGCCGCGGCCGCGCGCCGTCATCGTCGGCGAGCCGACCAGCATGAAGGTGATCGACGCGCATAAGCGCATCGATTCCTTCCGCACCCGCGTCACCGGCCGGGAGGCGCATTCGAGCATGCCAGAGATCGGCGTCAACGCCATCGCCGCCGCCACGGCCCTGATCGGCGAATTGGAGCGGCTCGGCGCCGACATCGCTTCGCGGCAGAACGATCCGCGCTTCGAGCCGCCCTTCTCGACCGTCTCGGTTGGCACCATCAAAGGCGGCACCGCGCCGAACATCGTGCCCAAGCATTGCGAGTTTCAGTGGCAGGTGCGGAGCCTGCCGAGCGCGGCACCCGCCGAAGTGCCGCGCGATCTCTCGGCCTTCGCCAAGACCGCGCTGCTGCCGCGCATGCGTCAGGTGACGCAAGAGGCGACGATCGACACCGAGACGCAAGGCTCGGTTCCGGCCTTCGTAGCGCGGCCTCAATCCGAGGCGGTCGCTCTCGCGCTCGAACTGACCGGCGCGCATACGACCCACGCCGTGTCTTATACGACAGAGGCCGGACTGTTCGAGCAGGCCGGCTGCCCGTCGGTGATCTGTGGGCCGGGCGATATCGCTCAGGCGCATGCGGCCGACGAATATGTGAGCGTCAAGCAGCTCGAGGCCTGCATGGCCTTCCTCGCAGGCCTCGCCGACCAACTCAGCGCCTAAGCGTCGGCGAAGGAGGCGGGGTCGAACTGGTAGCGCGAGTTGCAGAACTCGCAGGTCACCCAGACTTCGCCGTCAACCACCATCTCGGCGAGATCCTCCGCCGAGAAGCGCCTCAGCAACTCCTCGACGCGGGCGCGCGAGCAACTGCAATAGCTCTCCAGCGGAATGGCGCGAAAAGCCCGCACCTGCTCCTCGTGGAACAGCCGGTAGAGCAGCCGGTCGGGCGGCAGCATCGGATCGAGCAATTCGTGATCTTCGACCGTTTCGGCGAGCGCCTTGGCGCGCGTCCAATCCTCATGCGCGAAGGCGGCCTCGCGGCTGACCGACCGGCCGCCCTCGCGGGTGAGCTTCTGCACGAGGAGGCCGCCGGCACGCCAGCTCCAGGGCCGTCCGTCAGCGTTGCCGGCGCGATAATGCCGCGCCACGGCGAGCCTGATGAACGTGGGAAGCTGCTCGGACTGCCGGAAATAGGTATCGGCCGCCTCGGTCAGGGTCTCGCCTTCGAGCGGCACCACGCCCTGATAGCGCTCGGTGTCCACGCCTCTGTCGATGGTCATGGCGAGATGGCCCCCGCCGAGCAGCCGCCCATCGGCGGGAAGCTCGGCCAGGCGTTCGGCCGCGAAACGGGCATAGCCGCGCAAGCCTCCCGCCACCTGATAGTCGGCGACCAGCAGATCGACCGGCCCGTCGGTCGAAGCCTGCAAAATGAACTTGCCCTCGAATTTGAGCGCCGCGCCGAGCAGCGCGGTAAGCGCCACCGCCTCGCCAAGCAGCTTGGACACAGGCTCAGGATAGTCATGCCGCGAGAGAATGGTATCGACCGTGGGCCCGAGCTTGACCAGGCGGCCGACCACGTCGGCCTGCTCCGCCTGAAACGGCAGGATGAGATCGTCCTGCGGGATGTTGAGCTCGATCCGGCTTTCTAACGGGTGCTCCGTCATCGCCTGGCCCCGCGGCGTTTGCCCCTCGTGGCGCCACGCTTCGTCCCGCCGAGACGCCCCGCGCCCAGACACCAGGCGAGGATCGCCTTCTGCACATGCAACCGGTTCTCGGCCTCGTCCCACACGGCGGATTGCGGGCCGTCGATCACCTCTTCCGTCACCTCGTCGCCGCGGTGCGCAGGCAGGCAATGCATGAAGATCGCGCCTTTCGCAGCCGCTTTCATTACTTTCGCATCGACCTGGAACGGTCGAAGCTCCGCTTCGCGCTTGTTCGCGTCATTGTCGCCCATCGACACCCAGACATCGGTCACCACGCAATCCGCGCCGCGCGCCGCAGCGAGCGGATCGTCGCTCACCTCGATCGACGCGCCCTCCGCCTTGGCCCAATCGAGCAGAGCCGGCGATGGGGAAAACGCCCGCGGCGAGGCGATCCGCAGCGCAAAGCCGAACCGCGCCGCGGCATGCACCCACGAGGTCGCGACATTATTGGCGTCGCCAATCCAGGCGATTGTGCGGCCTTTGATCGGCCCTTTCAGCTCCTCGAAGGTCATCACGTCGGCCATCACCTGGCAGGGGTGCGACCGGCAGGTCAGCCCATTGATCACCGGTATGCTTGCATGCGCGGCGAGTTCGGTCAGCGTCTCCTGCGGCCCGGTGCGGATCATGATCGCATCGACGTAACGCGACAGCACGCGCGCCGTATCGGCAAGCGTCTCGCCGCGGCCGAGCTGCATGTCCTGCGGATTGAGCGCGAGCGAAGTGCCGCCAAGCTGATGGATGGCCACCTCGAATGAGACGCGCGTCCTGGTCGACGGCTTCTCGAAGATCATGGCAAGCACGGGACTCTGCTTGAGCTTGAGGCTTTTCGGCACACGGCCCTTGCGCTTGATCTCCGACGCGAGATCGATGATGGCACGGAGCGTCTTGCGGTCCAGGGAATCGATATCGAGAAAATGCTTGGGGGGCATGGCGGTTCGGCGGGGCGGGAGGGCTGTGGTTAAGCGTGGGCGAGCGCGTCGCGCTTCAGCGCGACGCAAGCATCATCGAGCGTGGCGCCCGCGAGGTCGATCTCCGCCTCGCCGACGATCAACGGCGGCAAGAGGCGCACGACATTGTCGCCGGCTTGCACGGCCAGCATCTTCCGCGCGCGCAAGGCCTCGATCAGCTTCTGGTTCGGCAGCTTACATTTCAACCCGAGCATCAACCCTTGCCCGCGCACCTCCTCGATGATCTCGCCATGCTCGTCTTTCAGCGCGGCGAGGCGCTGCTTCAACCTTAAACCCATGTTTGCGACATGATCGAGAAACCCGTCCTCGAGCACGACGTCGAGCACGGCGTTGCCGACGGCCATGGCCAGCGGGTTGCCGCCGAAGGTCGAGCCGTGGCTGCCCGCGGTCATGGCCGATCCGACCGCCTCGGTCATGAGACAGGCGCCTATCGGAAAGCCGCCGCCTAACCCCTTGGCGGTGGCCATGATGTCGGGGGTGATGCCGGCCCATTCATGCGCGTAGAGCCGTCCGGTGCGGCCCACGCCGGTCTGCACCTCATCGAGCAGGAGAAGGATCCCCTTGTCGTCGGCAAGCGCGCGCAAATCCTGGAGGAAGCGCCAGGAGATTTCCCGCATGCCCCCCTCGCCCATGATCGGCTCGATGAGGATTCCGGCGGTGGTCTCGCCGATCGCCGCCTCGACGGCGTCGATGTCGAGCGACGCCACCTGGTCGAAGCCGTCGACCGGCGGGCCGAAGCCTTCGAGATGCTTCGCCTGGCCGCCGGCGGCTATGGTTGCCAGCGTCCTGCCATGGAAGGCGCCGTCGAAGGTAACCAGCCGGTAGCGCTCGGGCGCGCCGTGCTTGAAATGATAGCGGCGTGCGGCCTTGATCGCGCATTCGACCGCCTCGGCGCCGGAATTGGCGAAAAACACCATGTCGGCGAAAGTTGCGGCGGTGAGCCGTGCAGCGAGCCGCTCCTGCTCGGGGATACGATGCAGGTTGGAGACATGCCAGAGCTTGTTCGCTTGCTCGGTCAGAGCCGCGACGAGATGCGGATGCGCATGTCCGAGCGCGGTGACGGCCACGCCGCTGGCGAAGTCGAGATAGCGCTCGCCTTCCGCGGTGAAAAGATAGGCGCCTTCCCCGCGGGCGAAGGCAAGCTCGCTGCGGGCATAGGTCGGAAGGAGGGCCGACATAGGATCTTCGCTGTCCTGAAACAAAATTGCCGCCGACCGGCGGCAGCAAGCAATCTCAGAGCATTAGGTCTCCGCTCGGAGCGTGTCAATCAGGGCACATGACGGCTTTATCCAACGCTCGTCCACGTTTCCATCCACTCCTGGATTTGTGTTCTTGCAACAGAAGTGGCAGAATCCACTTGGTTCCGGTGGAAAACGGACAGAACAAGCGTGGCGGACGCTTGCCGCATTTTGCCGGATATAGTAGTGTAATATCGCTCGGCTACAAGATGTCGTGGGTGCTGCGTCGCGCCCGGGCGGTCAAACCCAGCAGTAATTCCGAGTTTTCAAACGCCGTCTCTAGGCAGACGGGGGGATTCTGAGTCCAATTCGAGGAGGCCAAACCATGGGCTGGACTGACGAGAGGGTTGAAC
>JBAUOI010000221.1:0-2379 GCA_049579665.1 Methyloceanibacter sp. | reverse complement strand
AGCCATTTCATCGGGCGGATCTCAAATATCCGCTTGGGCCGCGGTGAAGGCACCACGCGACGCCACTTGTCGCCGTCCATCTTCATTGTCCAGCCCTTCTCAGCGGCGAGCGACTTGGAATCGGCCTCAGAATAAACGGGTCCAACGAACTTCGTCGGATCTTTGAAGCCTGGATCATCACGATCGACCTCAACCATTGTCAGCATAGTCGCGAAAGGCACCTCAAAGGGCAGGAGATTGCCGAGCTCCTGTTCGATCATGTAGCCAATCATGCCTTCTGTCTCGGCGCCGAGGACATCGAGCGGGTAGGCTTCATCAGGTTTATAGGCTGCGCTTTGCAGCGCCAAGAGGCCGACTTGTGGTCCATTGCCGTGCGTGATTACGAGTTCATTGCCGGGCTGGATTTCAGCAAGTGCGGCCGCAGCGATCTTTACATTGGTGCGCTGAGCTTCGGCCGTCATCGGCTCGCCTCGACGAAGCAGCGCGTTCCCACCGAGAGCGACAACGATCCTCATGGCTAATCGCCCAGAGTTGCGACGAGGAGGGCCTTGATCGTGTGCATGCGATTTTCTGCCTGCTCGAAAGCAATGTTGGCCTCGGACTCGAACACGTCGTTTGTAACCTCCAGGCCGTTAGACATGCCGTAATCCTCCGCGATCTGCTTGCCCATCACTGTTTCAGTGTCATGAAATGCCGGCAGACAATGCATGAACTTAACTTGCGGATTGCCGGAAGCCTTCATCATTGCCGAATTGACCTGGTAAGGAGTGAGCAGCTTGATGCGCTCCTTCCACACGTCCTTTGGCTCACCCATCGAGACCCAGACATCGGTGTGGATGAAGTCGACACCTTTGACCGCCGCCTTTGTATCGTCCGTAACAAGCAATTTGGCTCCTGATTTCGCAGCAAGATCTTCTGCGACTTTGCGGTAGTTCTCGGAAGGCCACAGTGATTTTGGGCCGCAGATCCGGACGTCCATGCCCATAAGGCAGCCGACGATCATCAACGAATGTCCCATGTTCGACCGCGTGTCGCCGACATAGGCGTATTTGATGTCGGTGATCGGCTTATCGCTGTTCTCACGCATGGTGAGCACGTCAGCGATCATCTGGGTCGGATGGTACTCGTCGGTAAGACCGTTGTAGACGGGAACCCCGGCGTATTTGGCGAGCGTTTCGACGCCCTTCTGCGCCGAGCCGCGATACTCGATGGCGTCGTACATGCGCCCCAGCACGCGCGCCGTATCCTTAAACGACTCCTTGTGGCCGATCTGCGAACCTGATGGATCAAGGTAGGTGACATTGGCCCCCTGATCGTAACAAGCCACCTCGAACGCGCAGCGGGTGCGGGTCGATGTTTTCTCGAAGATGAGACAGATTTCCTTGCCGTCTAGATGCTTCTGTTCCGTGCGCGCATATTTAGCGCGCTTCAGGTCGCGGGCGAGATCGAGAAGATAGCGAAACTCGCGCGGCGTGTAGTCTTGGACCGTCAGCAGCGAGCGATTGCGAAGATTGAAACTCATAACTCTCCTCCCACAAAACTTCTTCATTGTGACTAATACGCAGGATCCCGCGAAACCGGACAGGTCATGCAATGTCCTCCGCCACGGCCACGACCGAGTTCGGAACCCCGTATGGTGATCACTTCAACGCCTGCCTTGCGCAACAGCGTGTTCGTGTAGGTGTTGCGGTCGTATGCAACCACCACGCCCGGCTCTAATGCCACGACATTGTTGCCATCATCCCACTGCTCGCGTTCGGCTTCGTAAGCGTCGCCGCCCGTGGCGACAGTGCGGAGCTGATTGAGTGCGAGCGCGTCCCGCACCACATCGAGCATTGTCGCCTTATCCGGACGAACTTCAAAACTGCCGTCGTCGCCGGTCGGGTGCATGTGGTAGCACCTGATCTGACTGACGACATCGGCGAATACGGTTACAAGATCGCGGTCGCAAAAGCTGAACACCGTGTCGAGATGCATGGCCGCCCGGCTCTTCGGCATCAGACAGCCGATCACTCGGGTCGCGGCTTTGTTCTTGAAGAGCTCGCGCGCAACCTGTCCCACCGCTTGGTAGGTGGTGCGCTCGCCCATGCCGACGAGGACGATGCCCTTGCCAATCGGCATGACATCTCCACCCTCCATCGTGGCGTTCTGGAAATCTTGATCGGAGTCGCCCCACCAGATTTTGAACTTTCCACCCTTGAATCGCGGGTGAAACTTGTAGATGGCTCGCTGCAGCAGCGTCTCAGGCCGACGGGCCGGCCAGAACATCGGATTGCAGGTTACGCCATTATAGATCCAGCACGACGGATCACGCTGAAACAGGGTGTTGGGAATCGGCGGCAGCACAAAGTCGGTCCCACCAAATGCATCGCTCAACAA
>JBAUOI010000220.1:0-5669 GCA_049579665.1 Methyloceanibacter sp. | reverse complement strand
GCTTCTGCCGCTTGCCGCGGGACGGCTTGGCGTCGAGGGCGCGGGCGCCGACGCCGAGCTTCCCGAGCTTTGCCACTATGTCGGCCATCTGAACGCGGTGAAGGCGAGCTTCAGCGTGCGCGAGAACCTCGCCTTCTGGGCGGCGTTTCTCGGGCCGGACGGCGGCAGTCTCGACCGCGCGCTTGCCGCCTTCGGGCTCGAGCCGCTTGCCGAGCTTCCCGCCGGCCTTCTCTCGGCGGGCCAGAAACGCAAGCTCGCACTCTCGCGCCTGTTCGCCGCGCCGCGCCCGATCTGGCTGCTGGACGAGCCGCAAGTGTCGCTCGATGCCGCCTCGGTCAAACTGCTCGACGCGGCGCTGAAGGATCACCTCGAGGCCGGCGGCATCGCGCTGGTGGCGAGCCACACGCCGCTCAAGACCAAATTCGCGCATCGACTCGCGCTTGGCGGCAAGGAGCGCGTGGCGTGAGCGCAGCCTTCGCCCTGCTCAGCCGCGACGTGAAGCTCGCCTTCCGCGAGGGCGGCGCCATCGGCGTCGCGCTCGGCTTCTATCTCGTCGTCGTCGCCATCGTCCCGCTCGGCCTCGGCCCCGACCTCAATCTTCTGTCGCGCATCGCCCCCGGCATGTTGTGGGTGGCGTTGCTGCTTGCGGCGCTGCTCTCGGCCGACCGCATCTTCCACAACGACTACGAGGACGGCGCGCTCGACGTGCTGATCGCCGGGCCGTTGCCTCTGCCGCTGGTCGCCGCGATCAAGAGCCTCGCCCATTGGCTCACCACCGGCGTGCCGCTCGCTCTGATTGCACCGCTGCTCGGGCTGCTGCTCAATCTGCCGCTGCAAGCGATTCCGCTGCTCGTGCTGTCGATGCTCGCCGGCACGCCGGCCGTAAGCTTTGTCGCCGCGATCGGCGCCAGCCTGACGCTTGGCTTGCGGCGCAGCGGCCTTCTGCTCGCGCTGCTCGTCTTGCCGCTTTACGTGCCGGTGCTGATCTTCGGCGTCGCCACCGCATCGGCGGCAATCACCGGTCCCGCCTCGCCCTGGCCGCCGTGTCTAATGCTGTGCGCGTTGAGCCTGGCCAGCATCGTGCTCGCCCCCCTCGCCGCCGCCGCGGCGCTGCGGACTGCGTTGCGGTGAGTCACTTGCAGAATTGCAGGTTCTTGATCACGGGTGCCCGCTCCCTCACTCCCGCGAAAAGTGTTGATTTGCCGCTTAACCTCAGCCCTTCGTCCCAACATCCGTAATCATTGCAACGATCATAGGTGAAACAGATTGGACAGCTTGTGTCGTTCTTCAGCCTGAATTCATGCTTTGCTTCTACTCGCTTCGATGCGGCGAGTTTCAATCCTCTTGCGAGCTCTGTGCAATTGGCGTTCGCCTTTCCGGCTTTGCGGTCGGGCGTCGCTTCGCGGCTGCACGCGTATTGCTGAAGGGAAGGTGCGAGCGCTTCTGACTGAGTCGACGCAACCGATTCCGAAATCACATTGATCTTAGCCGCCCCGCCTTGAAGACAGGGCGCCGGTTCCACCGCAGCCGGCTTCTGGGCCTTGCCCTTGACCAACTCCCTGAATTCCGCCTGAAGGCCAATGATGATCGTATAGTTTCGCTCTTCGCTGTAGGGCCTGCCGTTCTTCGCACGCGGTCCGTAGGCCACCGATATTCCCCTCAGGATGAGGCGACCTTCGTCATCTGAAACCGGGCGTCCATCCATTAGCGCGAACACCGCGCCCCCCGAACCTCCCTCGTCGAGGTCGATGTCGGCGTAGTAGAACGGCGGCCCCCCGAGGACTCCGTCGAGGACCTTTCTTATCTGTCCCTTCGCGACCACCGGTTCTCGGCCCGAAATTTTATTTAAGGTATGAAGCTGGTGGCCGGTAACTGAAAGGACCTGTTCCTCCTCACGCAGAGATGAATCGGAATCGTCGATCGCAAACGAGCTGCAGCCCTCCAATTCGCGCTTGAGGCGAAGCACGATAAAATCCTCATTATTAAAAGCGTATCCCTTCCTTTGGTCCTTCTCGACAAGAACGGGAATGGCGACCTTTCTTCGCGAATAGCTGCGGAAGCTGCAGCTTCCAAAGGGCACCACCGCTCTTTTGCCTTTGAAGAGGACGTGCTTCGCCGTCACCAGCAAGTCCGGTCTGAGCACGCTCACCGCGGTCGCAGTGATTTTAACGCCAACTCTGTCCTCGTCCTCGTCGTGGACCCCAGGCGTCACACACACGATCTGCCCCGTGCACGCCATCAGTTGTTTCGTCTCGTCAGCTGAAAGCGATATACCGAGCTTGGACTCGCTCTGGCTGAGATTCCAGCGCCCGTCGACGAGCTTTGAACTTCCTTCCTTGGCGTAGATAACGACCTGACGGAACAGTGAGATTCGAGAGGAAATAGGGTCGGACGGGGAGCGGCTGTTCATGAGCGGCGACGCTCCCACCGCGAATGAGACGCTCGCCACCATTAGGGCTGCCAATGCGCCAGCGCCGAGGCCCCGTCTCTTACTTCTTGGCATTGACAAAAAGCCGCAGTTCCCTCGGCCGCCTTTGGGGGTGAGTGCGAATAGACACCAATGCCGAGCCATTGTCGAGGAAGCCCAAGGAGGCCTCGGTAAGGTCAGGTTGGACCTCGGTGCATCGTTTCAGGAGCTTGACCGCTTCTGGCACTTAGCGGACTTTTCGGACGCCCCCACCCATGTCACCTTTTGACCAAAACGGACATTGGCATGCTTTATCGCCAATCTCGACGTAGACTGCCCTAAATGCCCTCGCGCCTACTCCAGAAGAAGGCTTCGCATCATAACTGTCATCCGCCAGCAACTGCTGCTGATCGCCCTTCTCCTTGCTTCATCCATTGTGGCGCGACCTGCACTGGCCGCCGAAGGAACCGCAATTGTGCCGCGCTTCGAGTCGGCGCCATGCCCTAAACTTCCGGGGGCCGAAGAGCTGGCCAAAGCAAGTTGCGGCTACCTCGTCGTGCCGGAAAATCGCAGCCGGCCAGAGCGCCGCACCATTCGGCTCATGGTCGCGAAATATCCTGCGCGCTCAGCGGAGAAGCGGCCTGATCCCATCGTCTATCTCGCCGGCGGCCCGGGCGACATTGCCCCCCTGGAGGTCAACGGGCTCATCGCTGCCGATTTCATCCGCGATCGGGACATCTATGTGGTGAGCCAGCGCGGCACCATGTTCTCGGAGCCGGCGCTGACCTGCGTGGCCCCCGACGTGTTCGCCAGAGAACTTCTCGGCCTTCGCTTCTATTCCGAGGCAACCAAGCGCGCCCATTTGGCCGCGACGGAAGTCTGCCACCGGAACCTCTCCGCCACCGGCGCCGACCTCAGCGACTACAACTCGACGGAGAGCGCCGCCGATTTCGCCGACCTCCGCAAGGTGCTCGGCTATGACGCATGGAATGTCTATGGGACGTCTTACGGCTCCTACCTGGCGCAGACGCTCATGCGTGACCACCCCGAAGGCATCCGCAGCGTCGTCCTCGATTCGGTCTTGCCCACCACGTACAACGTCGCCGCAAACTGGCAGAACGCGAGCGACGGCTTCGGCAACATCTTCCAGGCCTGCGCGGCGCAACCGGCCTGCAACGCCGCCCATCCTCATCTCGAAGAAACCTTCACCGGACTGGTCAACAGGCTCGAGGCGGAGCCGCTGACGGCAACCGTCAGGGACCCCGCCACCGGCAAAGACATCAAAGTCGTCATCGACGGCGGGGCACTGGTCGACTGGCTGCGCAACCAGAACTATGGCGTGCCCATGCTCCAAGCTGCGCCGAATCGCATTGGTGGGCTCGCCGCCGGCCGCCCCGACGCTATCCAGGCGATTGCCCTGGATCGGGCTAGCCGCGCACCACCACCCGATCCGGCCGCGCCCGCGCTCGGCTATGGGCTCGCATTTGGCGTCAGCTGTCGTGAAAGCTATCCGTTCGCCACGCCGGAGGATCTCGCCGCGGCCGGCCGGAAAGCGTTTCCGGACTATCCGGCTTCGATACAACGCGAGGGGATCGGCAGCTGGGCATATTTCAACGAGGACTGCCGCGAGGTGTGGAAAGTCCCCGCCGCTCCGGAAGCAATGCACCGGCCCGTCACGAGCGGCATCCCGACGCTGCTCATCTCCGGCAGCTTCGATACGCTGACGTCGCTCGCCGGGGCCAAGGCCGCGGCGGTAAGCCTGTCCAACGCAACCATCATCAGCATTCCGGGCGTCGGGCATTTCGTCTCGCCCGCGTCTCCCTGCGCGCAAGAAGTCGTCGTATCGTTCCTCGCCGACCCCAGTGCTCCCGGCACATCCTGCGTCGGCGCACTGAAGCCGCCTAGCTTCACCTCAGCGACCTCGCCGTGAGGCGTTGCGCCCCGCGGCTCGCGCGCTAAGGGCCGAGGCTGGCAGCAAGCAGAATGGCGAGGTGCTCGACGTCTGCTAATGGCGCTAAGCGGACATCCTTGGCAGCCTACGAAGCCTTGTCGTTAAGACGACTGCCGAGCGTTGCGTTCGCCAATATCGACATAGCCGCTTCTAATGAGTGCTGGAGAGGCAACGAAGTTAGCCGTTGACTGGGTCTTGAGAGAGAGGTCGCAATGAAACCCGTTCAGTGCAGCGTCGACCATCTTCGCCGGTCCTACCTGCCTGTGGATACGATGCAGCTTGCGCAGTATCTCATCGGGATGACACTAGTCCACGATCTTCCGACAGGCAGGCTGAGCGGAATCATTGTTGAAGTAGAGGCGTACCCGCCAGGTGATGCTGCCGGCCACGCGTTCCGAGGCAAGACACGAAGCAATCAGTCTTTGTTTCTCGGCCGCGGCTACTGTTACGTCTACTTCACCTATGGCTCGTCGTTCATGGTGAACGTTACCAGCGAGGAGCCGGACGTCGGTGCGGGCGTGCTTTTGCGTGCGTTGGAACCTCTCCACGGTATTGAGATGATGCAGCGTTTCCGGAAGACAACGCGCATGCGTGACATTGCGCGCGGTCCCGGGCGTCTCGCCCAAGCCATGCAGATCGACAAACGATATGACGGTGTTGATCTATGCGCTGCAGGACCACTTTGGCTCGGCACAGCAGCGCGGCGCATAGGTCCAATCTGTAGCAGCACGCGCATCGGCTTGACGCGGGAAGTCAATCGCGAGCGTCGGTTTTTCGAGAGCGGCAGTCCGTATGTAAGCGGGCCCCGGTCGCTGTCTATCTGATAAGAAATGGGGAAGTCGCGGCGTGCCCTCTTCATCGCCGCCCATCGCGGACCGGGCCTAAGCACTTATCCCCGCCCTCCAAACCGCAGTTACAATGCACGCACCGCGTCCACTGAGGGCGTTTCTCGAGGCGTCGTGAGGCGGGACGAGGTGCGGCGCCCGCGGGCCGGCACGCAAGTCGGCGCTCGGGCGGCATCGGAACTCCCCCCGGACCCACTATGAGGTCCTGCCAGGAGCTGGCTGACGCCCTGAGGCGGAGATCGATCCGACCTCAACGGAGAAAGCGGGGCCCGATGCCGCAAACGCCGGACATGGCGCGCCGGAAGGCGCCCGCGTGCCGCAAGGCACGAGCCATAGGATTTGCGCTTTTCGGCGCGCCATTCCCCCTCAAACTCCGGACGCGTGGCGCGTCGCGGCCAGGAGTCCGCATGTCTGTTCGAAGCGCACCAGTACACTCCGTCATACCGGCGAAGCCGGTATCCAGGGC
>JBAUOI010000219.1:0-2035 GCA_049579665.1 Methyloceanibacter sp. | reverse complement strand
GGTCCGATTGCACTCTCGGCGAACCATGCTGACCCCCACCCCGGCCCTCCCCCTTTCAGGGGGAGGGAGAGAGCAAGGCCCCGCGACTATTACCGCATCGAGGACGAGGACGGGCACCGCTACTGGGTGTTTCGCGACGGTCTCTATCAGGAGAGCGAGCTTGGGTCTCCTGGCTGGTATCTGCACGGCGTCTTCGGTTGACGGCGTTGGCCATGGCCCGTTACGCCGAGCTCGAAATCACCACCAACTTCACCTTCCTGCGCGGCGGCTCCCATCCCGAAGAGTTGATGGCGACAGCCAAGGCTCTTGGTCTCGCGGCAATCGCCGTCACCGACATCAACACGCTTGCCGGTGTCGTGCGTGCCCATCTCGCCGCCAAAGAGGTCGGCATCAAATTCATCGTCGGCGCACGGCTCGACTTGCAAGATGCGCCGAGCCTGCTCGTTTATCCGCGCGATCGCGCCGCTTATGGCCGGCTCTGCCGGTTGCTGACGCTCGGCCAGCGCCGCGCCGAGAAGGGGCAATGCACGCTTTATCTCGATGACGTCGCCGCCCATGCCGAGGGCATGATCTTCATCGCCCTGCCTCCCGATGATTTTCCCTCCCCCAGCAAGGGGGAGGGTGGCGATGGCCTAAGGCCAGCGCCGGGTGGGGGTCTTATCGCAAAGCCGCCGATTGGGGCTGACCCCCACCCCGGCTCTCTCCCTTGCAGGGGGAGGGAGTTCGAAGCACAACTTCGCCGCATCAAAACATCGCTCGGCGCGAAGACGCCCCTCTACCTCGCGGCGCGGCACGCTTATCGCGGCGACGATCGCGCCCGCATCGCCGCGCTCGCCGATCTCGCCGCGCGGGCCGGCATTCCCCTGATTGCCACCGGTGGCGTGCTCTATCACGCGCCCCATCGCCGTCCCCTTCAAGACGTGCTCACCTGCATCCGCGAGAAATGCACGATCAACGACGCGGGCCTTCGCCTCGAAGCCAATGCCGAGCGACATATCAAGCAGGCCGAGGAGATGGCACGCCTGTTCAAAGGCCATGAGGACGCCATCCGTCGCAGTGTCGAGATCGCGCAAGCCTGCACCTTCTCGCTCGACGAGCTAAAATACGAATATCCCGACGAGCCAGTGCCTCACGGCAAGACGCCGCAATCGCATCTGGAAGAGCTGACCTGGGAGGGCGCGGCTTGGCGCTATCCCGACGGCATCCCCGGTCATGTGCGCGACACGCTTGAGAAAGAGCTCGTGCTGATCGCCGAGCTCAATTACGCGCCCTATTTCCTCACCGTGCACGACATCGTGCATTACGCGCGCAGCCAGAGAATCCTCTGCCAGGGCCGCGGCTCTGCCGCCAACTCGGCCGTCTGCTACTGCCTCGCCATCACCAATGTCGATCCGACCGAGATCGACCTCCTGTTCGAGCGCTTCGTCTCGCCCGAGCGGAAGGAGCCGCCCGACATTGACGTCGATTTCGAGCATGAGCGGCGCGAGGAGGTGATCCAATATATCTATGCCCGCTATGGCCGCGATCGCGCCGGCCTCGCCGCTACCCTTATCTGCTATCGCGGACGGCTTGCCGTGCGCGAGGTGGGCAAGGCGTTGGGCTTAAGCGAGGATACCGTCGCTGCGCTCGCCACCACCATCTGGGGCCTCAGCAATTCGGGCCTGCCCGACGAATATGTCCGTCAGGCGGGGCTCGACCCTAATGACAAGCTGCTCGCCCGCGTGCTCGAGCTGACGCAGGAGCTGATCGGTTTCCCGCGCCACCTCTCCCAGCATGTCGGCGGCTTCGTATTAACGCGCGGGCCTCTGTCGGAGGTGGTCCCCATCGGCAATGCCGCCATGGAGGACCGCACCGTGATCGAATGGGACAAGGACGATCTCGATGCGCTCGGTCTGCTCAAGGTCGACGTGCTCGGCCTCGGCATGCTCACCTGCATCCGCAAGGCCTTCGCCCTGCTGAAGGCCCATTACGGCAAGGATTTCGCGCTCGGCACGGTGCCGCGCGATGATCCTCGCGTTTACGACATGCTGTGTGG
>JBAUOI010000218.1:0-2069 GCA_049579665.1 Methyloceanibacter sp. | reverse complement strand
GCCACCGGCCGCAATCCGCAGAACGCCGCCGTCGCGGTGACCACCGGCCTGCTCAACACGGTGAACCAGGAGGAGCTGGCCGGCGTGCTGGCGCATGAGCTCGGCCACGTCAAGAATCACGACACGCTGCTGATGACCATCACTGCGACCATCGCCGGTGCGATCTCCATGCTCGCCAATTTCGGCTTCATGTTCGGCGGGCGCGGCAACGACAACAACAATATCGGCTTCATCGCCACGCTCGCCCTGCTCATTCTCGGCCCCCTCGCCGCGGGCCTGGTGCAGATGGCGATCAGCCGCACGCGGGAATACGAGGCCGATCGCGAAGGCGCCGAGATCAGCGGCAAGCCGCTGTCGCTCGCCTCGGCGTTGCAGAAGATCGCCGGCGCCGCGCAGCGCATTCCCAACATGCCGGCCGAGCGCAATCCGGCTTCGGCGCATCTCTTCATCGTCAACCCGCTGTCGGGCGCGCGCATGGACAATCTGTTCTCGACCCACCCCAATGTGGAGAACCGCGTGGCGGCGTTGCAGGAGATCGCACGCGAAATGGGCGACAGCGGCCCGTCGGTGAGCGCGGCCCCCGATGCGGCAGGACCGTGGTCGGCGCCGCAACGCCGGGTTGCGGGACGCGGGCCTTGGGGCTAGGCCTGTTCAGGTTAGCCCGGCGAACCAACACCATGATCACATCGGATAAGGAAGCCCGCGCGCGGGAACGCGAACGCGACGCGCAAGTCGGCCTGCCGGCGCGGCGCGCGGCGGCCGAGCTGTTGAGCGCGGTGCTGCAAAAGAAGCAGGCGCTCGACGACATCCTGGGCCGCTCGCTCGACAAGGGCGCGATGTTCAACCTTACGGCGCGGGACCGCGCGCTGACCCGCGCCATCGTGGCGACGAGCCTCAGGCGGAAAGGCCAGCTCGACCAGGTGCTCGGCACGTTTCTCGAGCGTGGGCTGCCTGAGCGCTCCGGCACGCTCTATCCGATCCTGCTGTCGGCCGCCGCGCAGCTCGTGTTTCTCAAGACGCCGCCGCATGCGGCGATTGACCTTGCCGTGACGCTCGCCCAATACGATCCCAAGGCGAAGCGTTACGACAAGCTGGTCAATGCCGTGTTGCGCACGGTCGCAAGCGAGGGCGAGGCCATAGCGGCGAGCCTCGATGCGGCGCGGGTCAACACGCCGGACTGGCTGTGGTTGCGGTGGGTCAGCACTTGGGGCGAAGCGCGTGCACGCGCCATCGCCGAGGCGCATCTGATCGAGCCGCCGCTCGATCTTACGGTGAAGAGCGAGCCTGAGCTGTGGGCCGAGCGGCTCGCGGGCCGCGTGCTGCCTACTGGAAGCGTGCGTTTCCTGCCCAAGGGCCCCATCGAGCAGCTTCCCGGTTTCGACGAAGGCGCGTGGTGGGTGCAGGACGTGGCCGCATCGCTGCCGGCGCGGCTCGTCGGCGAAATTGCCGGCAAGCGCGTGGCCGATCTTTGCGCGGCGCCCGGCGGCAAGACGGCGCAACTCGTGCTCGCCGGAGCCTCGGTGGTCGCGGTCGACAGCTCGAAGACGCGGCTTGGCCTCGTTGCTGAGAATCTGTCCCGGCTCGGACTTGCGGCGGAGCTGGTGCATGAAGACGCCGCCGCCTGGCAGCCAGGCGAATTGTTCGACGCAGTGCTGCTCGACGCCCCCTGCTCGTCGACCGGCACCATCCGCCGGCACCCCGACATCCCCTATGCCAAGTCGCCAAAAGACATCGTGGCGCTCGCCGGGCTCCAGTCGAAGCTGCTCGACAATGCCGCCAGGCTGCTCAAACCGGCCGGCAAGCTCGTCTATTCGACCTGCTCGCTCGAGCCCGAGGAGGGCGAGGCGCAAATCGCGGCCCTGCTGGTGCGAAACGAGGCTTTGCGCGTCGATCCCATCGGCCCGGACGAGGTTTTCGGCCAAGATGCGTGGATCGAGCCTTCGGGGTGCTTGCGGACTTTTCCCTATGAACTGAGGCTCGACTCCCCCGAATGGAGCGGAATGGACGGCTTTTTTGCAACACGCCTCGTCCGCTCCGACCAAGCATGACGTATCGGGCTTGATCGGAAC
>JBAUOI010000217.1:0-3113 GCA_049579665.1 Methyloceanibacter sp. | reverse complement strand
TAGGCGGGCAGCGTAAAATGGGCGAAATAGGCTAACCACCAAGCCGAGAGCGACCCTTTGTTGACACACTCCCGCCTTATGGGAGACATGGGTAGAGGGGCTTTGAGGGAAGGCCTGCCTGATCGTGGCCATGCACGCTTCGCGACATGACATTGCTTGGTTGCTTGCGGCCTTTCTGGTCGCAGCAATGGGCTCGGAGGCTGCGGCCGAGGACACCACGCTGCTGCGCGCTCGCGAGGGCGCTGCTCTACTTATGCGTGGGCAATACGACAAGGCCGTTGCCGCCTACGACGAGGCGCTCACCGCACCCGAGATCGCCGACTTCATCGAGGCGAGCATCTATAGCGATCGCGGCGTCGCCAAATGGCGGATGAACCAGACCAAGGAGGCGATCGAGGATTTCAACAAGTCGATCCAGCTCTCGCCCGAGAACGCTACCGTATACAACAATCGCGGCAACGCATTGATGGATCTCGGCCATCCCGACGAGGCGGTGAAGGACTTCGACCGCGCGATCGCGCTCTCCAGCAGTTACGGCGCCGCCTACAACAACCGCGGCAATGCGCGCGTGACGCTTGGCCAATACGATGCGGCCTTCCAGGATTTCCGCAAGGCGGTCGAGCTGATGCCGCAAAGCGCCGTGCCGTTCAACGGGCGCGGCATGGCGCATGAGCAGCTCAAGCGCCATCACGCCGCGATCCGCGATCTGACCCGCGCCATCAGCCTCAATCCAAAATATGTGGCGGCCTACCAGCACCGCGCCAACGCTTATCTCGCCCTCGGCATGTATCGCGAGGCCGTCGCCGATGCCACCCAGGTGCTGACCCTGCAACCCGACGTGCCGCTTCCCGACATGTTGCTGCTGCGCGCTCGCGCCAACGAAGGCGACAAGAAGTTCAATGCCGCCTTGGACGATCTCAACAAGGCGATCGAGGTCAAGCCTGATCTCGTCGATGCCTATATCGAGCGCGGTATCGTCTTCACCCAAGCGCGCCGCTTCGACGACGCCACGGGCGATTTGACCCGCGCTCTTGAGCTCGATCCGCAAAACGCCAAGGCCTACGCGATGCGGGCCTCGGTGAAACTCCAGGCCGCCCCCAATGTCACATCCAATGCCGAGGGTAACGCCCAGGCGAATGAGGATGCGCTGAGCGATGTCGCTCAGGCGCTCCAGATCGCGCCCAACGATCCGACGGCCTTGCGCATCAGGGGCAATATCTACGAGGCGTTGAACCGCACCGACGAGGGCATCGCCGACTACAAGAATGCGTTGGCCCAGGACCCGTTTCAGACAGAGAGCCGCGAGGCGCTCGTGCGCCTCGGCCAAGAGGTGCCGCCCGAGGAGGGACAGACCTTGGGCGAGGAGGTTGCAGGCTGGGTGATCAAGGAGCCGCAACCCGGCCGCTATGTCGCGAGCAACGTGAAATATCCGGCGCTCCGCCCGGAGCTTGAAATGTTCGGCGGCGGCAGGCCGAAGATCCTGGAATGGAAGCTGTTGAAGGACGCGCTCTCAGGCATCGGACTTCTGAAATATTACGCGGGCGATTTCGGCGACGGCCAGGAGTCGAGCCTCGAATATGTCGCCATCGTCGATACGCGCGCGAACAAGGTCATCTCCGTCGAGCCGCATGCCTGGGGCGCCTCGCCGGCGCAGTGGAACTGGCAGGCCGTCTCGGTCGTCGTCACCGATCCCGACGGCAATAAGAACGAGGTTCAGCTGCGCAAGGTGAGGCAGAGGGCGCCTGTCGCCCGCGACGATTTCTGGGGCTTCGAGCGCGCGGATACACCGCCCGAAGGCCGCCGTGCCGCACGCCGTGGTGGCGGTGGAGGCGGCGGCGGCATGTTCAACTGGCTGTTCCGTTGACCCTGCTCCTCGCCAGCGTGCGCGACGCCGAAGAAGCGGAATTGGCGATCGGCGCCGGCGCCGACATCGTCGATCTGAAGGATCCCAGCCAAGGCGCGCTCGGCGCGCTCACCCCCGAAAGCATTGCCGCTTGCGTCAGGCAGGTCGCGGGCCGCGCGCCGGTCAGCGCCACCATCGGCGATCTCACCCTCGACGGCAACAGCGTCCGCGCCGCCATACGCAATACCGCCTCGCTCGGCGTCGATTATGTGAAGCTCGGCATCTTCCCCGGCGGCGATCCCGAGCGCTGCCTCGAGCGGCTCGCGGGCGACACGGGGAAACTCCGCCTCATCCTGGTGCTGTTCGCCGATGCCTTCCCCGCATTCGATGCCATCGAACTCGCTGCCGGAATCGGCGCGCACGGCGTGATGTTCGACACCATAGGCAAGCGCGCAGGCGCCTTGCCGGAACACATGTCCTACATCGGCCTTGCCGATTGCATCGCCACCGCCAAGGCTGCGGGCCTGATCGTCGGCCTTGCCGGCTCGCTGCAAGCGCGGCACGTGCCGAGCCTGCTTGCGCTCCAGCCCGATCTGCTCGGCTTTCGCGGCGCGCTCTGCCAAGGTGGCGACCGCGCCAAGCCGCTCGACCCTGAGCGGCTCGCGGGCGTCAGGGCGCTCATTCCGGAACGGCCGCGCATTTTCCATGAGCCCAAGGAGGCCGAGCACATCCCCCAGGCGTTATGCTAGGGATGGCGGCACTTGCCGTCTCGTAACGGAGCCTTGGGTCATGGAAGAGCGATTGCGGCGGAGCGCGGCGAAGCTCGCGCGAAGCGAGGCCAAGCCCCTCGACCGCGTCTTCATGCACGACCTGGTGCTCGACGTCGAGATCGGCGTCTATACCCATGAGAAAGGCGTCACCCAGCGCGTGCGCTTCTCCGTCGATGTCGAATTGCTGCCAGCCAGCGTCGCCATCGACGACGACATCGCCCGCGCCTTCGACTACGACACCATCATCAAGGGCATCAAGCAGATCGTCGCCCACGGCCATATCAACCTGGTCGAGACCTTGGCCGAGGAGGTGGCGGCGCATTGCCTTGCCCATCCCCGCGCGGCTTCCGTCAAGGTCATGATCGAGAAACTCGACAAGGAGCCGGGCGCTGTCGGCGTCGAGATCGTGCGCAGCAAGGGGAGCGCCTGACGATGCCGGCCGGACCCTTGCGCGCCAAAGCCGATCTTGCACCAGTCGCAAACGTCGTGCGGCCTGTCGT
>JBAUOI010000216.1:0-5179 GCA_049579665.1 Methyloceanibacter sp. | reverse complement strand
CCTCGAGCATTTGCGGGCTGAGCCGCCATTTCGCGTCGGGGCGCCGGCGCCAGACGCCGGACCCCGTACAGGGCGCATCGATGAGGACCAGGTCCATCCGCCCGTCGAGCTTTGCCAAGGCCTCGCGGTCCCCAGCCGGCAGCACCTGGACGTTGCGCACCCCGGCCCGCTTCAGCCGCTCGAAGTTGGGTCTGAGCCGCATGCGGTCGGAATCGTAGGCATAAAGCTGGCCCGAATTTTCCATCAGCGCCGCCAGCGCCAAGGGCTTGCCGCCGGCGCCGGCGCAAAGGTCGATGATCTGCTGGCGCGGCCGCGCGCCGGATAAGAGCGTGGCGAGCTGGGAGCCCTCGTCCTGCACCTCGTACCAGCCTTTGCCATGACCGGGCTCGGCCTCGACATGCGGGCTCTTGCCTGGCCCCGGCGCCTGCTCGATGCGCACGCCCAAGGGCGAATGCGGCGTCGCTTGCGGCTCGAAACGGCGCAGCCCCTTCAGCACCTTGTCGCGATCGGCCTTCAGCGTATTCGCCCTGAGATCGACCGGAGCGCGCCGGGCGAGCGCCGCCCCCTGCTCAGCCGCCCGGGCGCCGAAGGCGCGTTCGAATTCGGCCGCGAGCCATTCCGGATAATCGCCCCTGATGTGAGCCGGCGCATCGGCAGGGAGCTCGCGCTGCAAGCCCGCTCGCTCGACCTCCGACAGCGGCTCTGGCGCGTGGCGGCCACCGTCAGCGAGTGCTGCCACCGCGTCAGGCGTCATACCCCAGCCTGTGATCAGCGTGCGCAGCACGAGCACGCGGGGTGACCCCTCGCCCATGGCATAGGCCGCCGAGGCACGGGTCCGCAGGCAGTCGAACACGAGATTGCCGATCGCCGCCCTGTCGCCGGACCCGGCGAAGCGATGCGAGACCCCCCAATCCTTCAACGCCTCGGCGGCGGGGCGCTTGCGTGCCTCGATATCGGCGAGGATTTCGATCGCCGCGCTTACGCGAGCCGCAGGTGTCATCAGGCCGAGGCGAACAGCAGGATGCGGGCGATGACGATCACCCACATCAAGAGCAGGGCGATGGCGCCGACGCCGAACACACCGGTGCGGCGGTCGAGACGGTTGGACGTCACATGGATGTAAGCGTGGGCCAGCCGGGCCAGCACGAACATCCAGGCGAGCACATAGACGATCACGTCCAGCGTCTTGGTGATCATCGCCAGCAGCATCACCACGTAGAACAGCACCGGCAGCTCGAGCTGGTTGTGGTAGGCGTTGGCGATCTGGAGCACGCGGGCTGGCCAGTGGGGCTCGCGCAGCCGCACTTTTTCCGGTTCGACGTCGCCGCGGCGGATGGCGCGATAGCGGAGCCCTCCCATCCAGAGCAGCAGCACGAAGGTCAGCGCGACCTGGACGAACAGCGGCATCAGAATAGCCTGGATCGACATGGCGCCCTCCGCTGACCCAAAAAGCCCAGCCCGCGCGCGACAAGGCGGCGGCGTGCCGTATAGTCTGCTTTAAGCATGTCTCGGGGGTAAGGGAAGCGATGTCGTTCGGTAGGACCGCCGTCACGTATGGTCTTGCGGCGCTGGGGGGTCTGGTTGGAGCCGTTCTGCTTTGGCTTGCGACCGGCTTCGTCGCCGATTTCCTGCTCGGGCTTTCCGGCATGTCGGCGCGCGAAGGCGGCCGCGCCATGGTCGCTTTCTTCGCCATCGGCCCGTTCGGCGCGCTATTCGGCTTCGGCCTCGGCATCTGGCTGGTGCTACGGCAGCGCGGCGCCCAACGCAGCCTCGCCGCCTTCGCCGGCGCCATCGTTACGGGCATAGCTGTCGTCGTCGCGATCTACGGCGCGGTCATAGGCTACTATGAGCTGACCGACGACGTGCTGGTGCGGAACGGCCCTCCCCCGCAATTGCTGTTCGAGCTTCGCCTGCCCGCCGGCACCGTGCTGCCGGACAAGCTTGAAGGCGTGAGCGTCGATCTCGACACCGACAAGAACCAGATGTTCTCCACCCTGACCGGCATCGCGGCCGATGGCGACAGGCCGGTGATCCAAGGCGTTGTCGATCTCTATTTCCGCACCTCGAGCCGCTTCCTCGTCTTGCATATCGAGGGCGAGCCGGATCGCCTGTTCATACTTAAGCTCCCGTCCAACCCGCCGAACTCGCCCGATTTCGGGCCCTGGCAGCGCGTCGACTATATTGACGACAAGCCTGGCCAGGATCCGCGGAAAGCGGGCGACGGCGACAATTACGAGGCGAGATACCGGGTCAAGCGGGCCGAATGATTGCCAAGTTCACCCGGCTGCCATTCCCGGTAATCATGGACGGAAGTTCAATTGACTGCGGCCCGACCGCCCCTCTAAAGCTACCTCAAACAGGACAAACACTCGCGTTCCCAAGGAGGTTTTCCATGCGCTTTCGCGCTTCCCCTATCCTTACCCGCGCCGCGCTTACCGGCGTGCTGCTGTTTGCCGGCGCCAGCCAGGCTCTCGCGGAAGAGACCAGCCCCTGCTTCACCGGCGACGGCACGATCAAGGAGGTGCTCGAGTCCTGCGCGGCCTATATCGCCTCGGGCTCGACCGACAAGGACAAGCTGATCACCGCCCATAGCGTCCGCGCCATGGCCTTCTCCGCCACCCGCAATCTCGACGCGGCCATCGCCGAGATGGACGAAGCGGTGAAGGTCGACGCGACCAAGCCCAACCCCTATTTCATGCGCGCCGCGGCCTATGAGGCCAAGAAGGAATACGACAAGGCCATCGCCGACCTCGACGAGGCCATCAAGCTCGATGCCGGCCACGGCGACTATTTCCTGCTGCGCGGCATCGTCTATCGCGACAAGGGCGATCTCGACCGCGCGCTCACCGAGTTCAACCAGAAGGTCAAGCTCGATCCCGCCCAGGCGAGCGGCTTCGCCAAGCGCGGCGATCTCTATCGCATGCGCAAGGAATACGATCTTTCCGTCGCCGACTTCGATCAGGTGATCAAGTTCGATCCCGAAGGTGCCAAGGGCTATATCGATCGCGGCTGGGTGTTCGTGCTGAAGAACGATCTCGACAAGGCGCAGGCCGATTTCGACAAGGCGCTCGAGCTGCACCAGAACGACCCCTCGGCGCTGGTCGGGCGCGGCGTGGTGAAGAGCCGCAAAGGCAAGCCGACCGATGGCGCCGCGGACCTCGCGCTCGCCAAGCAGATCGAGCCCGGCGTGTTCGACGAGATCAAAAAGCTCGGCGTCGAGTAGCTGCGCTACCCCTCGCGCGGGTAATTGGGCGACTCGCGGGTGATGGTCACGTCGTGGACGTGGCTCTCGCGGAAGCTTGCCGCCGAGATGCGGATGAACTCCGCGCGCGCGTGGAACTCGGCAAGTGTCCGCGCGCCGGTATAGCCCATCGAGGCGCGCAAGCCGCCGATCAGCTGGTGCAGCACGCTGCCCGCCGGCCCTTTGTAGGGTACCTGACCCTCAATGCCTTCCGGCACGAGCTTCAGCGCGTCCTTGATCTCCTGCTGGAAGTAGCGGTCGGCGGAGCCCCGTGCCATGGCGCCGATCGAGCCCATGCCGCGATAGGCCTTGTAGGAGCGGCCTTGATACAGAAACACCTCGCCCGGGCTCTCGTCCGTGCCGGCGAGCAGAGAGCCGAGCATCACGCAATCGGCGCCGGCGGCGAGCGCCTTGGCGAGATCGCCCGAATATCTGATGCCGCCGTCGGAGATCACCGGGATATCGTACTTGCGCGCCACCTCGACCGCTTCGAGCAGGGCGGTGAATTGCGGCACGCCGACGCCGGCCACCACCCGCGTGGTGCAGATCGAGCCCGGACCGATGCCGACCTTGACCGCGTCGGCGCCCGCGTCGATCAGCGCCTTGGTGCCGTCCCCGGTCGCCACATTGCCGGCCACCACTTGCGCGGCGTTGGATTGCAGCTTGATGCGGCGGACCTGATCGAGCACGAGCTGGGAATGGCCATGCGCGGTATCGACCACGATCAGATCGGCGCCGGCATCGATCAGCCGCTCGGCCCGCTCGAGACCTGAATCGCCGACGCTGGTCGCCGCCGCCACGCGCAAGCGCCCCTGCTCGTCCTTGCACGCGTGAGGATGCAGGCGCGCCTTCTCGATGTCCTTCACCGTGATCAGGCCGACGCAGCGATAGTCACTGTCTACCACCACCAGCTTCTCGATGCGGTGCGTGTGCAGCAGCCGCTTCGCCTCCTCCAGCCCGACGCTCTCCGTGACGGTGATGAGCTCGTCCTTGGTCATCAGCTCTGCCACGCGCTGGTTCGGATTGGTGGCAAAGCGCACGTCGCGATTGGTCAGAATGCCGACCAGCCGGCCCGCGCGCCCGCCGTTCAAGCCGGGCTCGACCACCGGGATGCCGGAGATCTGATAATCGGCCATCAGCTTCAGCGCATCGGCGAGGCTGGCCTCGGGGTGGATGGTCACCGGGTTCACCACCATGCCGGATTCGAATTTCTTCACCTGCGCGACCTGGGCGGCTTGCACCTCGGGGTCGAGATTGCGGTGGATCACGCCGATGCCGCCGGCTTGCGCCATGGCGATGGCAAGCCTTGCCTCGGTCACCGTGTCCATGGCCGATGACATGACCGGGATATGCAGAGAGATCGAGCGGGTGACGCGCGAGGAGACGTCGACCTCGTTGGGCAGCACGTTGGAGGCGGCCGGCCTGATCAAGACGTCGTCGAAGGTGAGCGCAATCGCGCTCTCGGAAAATTGCTTGTTATCAGGGGTCTGCCCTTCGGGCATCGGCCAACCTCTCGCGTGTGGCGGCCCTGATCGTCGCCTGTGCTGTGCGGGGGCCACCGGTTGGCGGCCTCCTTTAGCAGTTTCAGCGCATTTTGGGAAGCTTCGAGCCTTGCTCTTGCTTACGAGCATGTAACTTGCCGGCCCGCGCTGCGGCAAATGCGCCGCAGGCAGGAACGGCGGGGTGGCCTCCGCGCTTAGCCGGGCAGGTCCGACGGGTGGGCCCTATCTAGAGTGAAGGAGATTGCCATGAACAATGTCATGGCCATGACGGCCCTAGCGGCCGGTCTTATGGTTTCAACCGCTTCCATTGCCGCGCCCGCCAACCTCGCCGATGCGCTTCAGCCCACAAGCGGCTTAACCCTCGTCAAGGGCAGCGGCGGCGGTGGTGGCATGGGTGGCGGCGGCGGTGGCGGCCACATGGGCGGCGGTGCCAACT
>JBAUOI010000215.1:0-2369 GCA_049579665.1 Methyloceanibacter sp. | reverse complement strand
GTCTACAAGGGCATGGTGCTCGTCTCGCAGCTCGGCGAATATTTCCTCGATCTCAAGGACGCGCGTTTTATTTCGGCGCTGGCGCTTGTGCATCAGCGCTTCGCGACGAACACCTTCCCCTCGTGGCGGCTCGCGCATCCCTATCGCTTTGTCGCGCATAACGGCGAAATCAACACGCTGCGCGGCAATCTGAACTGGATGGCGGCGCGGCAGGCGAGCGTATCCTCGCCGCTGTTCGGTCCCGACATCGCCAAGCTCTGGCCGATCTCTTACGAAGGCCAGTCCGACACTGCCTGCTTCGACAACGCGCTCGAATTCCTGGTGCAGGGCGGCTACAGTCTCGCGCACGCCGCGATGATGCTGATCCCGGAGGCCTGGGCCGGCAATCCGCTGATGGATGCCAAGCGCCGCGCCTTTTACGAATATCACGCCTGCCTGATGGAGCCGTGGGACGGCCCGGCCGCCATGGCCTTCACCGACGGGCGCCAGATCGGCGCCACGCTCGACCGCAACGGCCTGCGGCCTGCGCGCTACCTTGTCACCGACGACGGCCTGGTCATCATGGCGTCGGAGACCGGCGTGCTGCCGATCGCCGAAGAGACCATCGTCGAGAAATGGCGACTCCAACCCGGCAAGATGCTGCTCATCGATCTCGAGAAGGGCTGCATCGTCTCCGACGAGGAGATCAAGGCCGAGCTCGCTTCGGCGCATCCTTATCAGCAATGGCTCGACCGCACCCAGATCCGCGTGCATGAGCTGCCTGGGGGCTCGGCACCCGCGCCGCGCACCAATGTCAGCCTGCTCGATCGGCAGCAGGCCTTCGGCTACACGCAAGAAAGCACCAAGTTCCTGATGCTGCCGATGGCCGAGTCGGGCCAGGAAGCGGTCGGCTCGATGGGCACGGATACGCCGATCTCGGCGCTGTCCAACAAGCCCAAGCTGCTGCACACGTATTTCAAGCAGAACTTCGCGCAAGTGACCAACCCGCCGATCGACCCGATCCGCGAGGAACTCGTCATGTCGCTCGTGACCTTTATCGGGCCGCGGCCGAACCTGCTCGACCTCGAAGGCACCTCGAAGCAAAAGCGGCTCGAGGCGGCGCATCCGATCCTCACCAACGACAATCTGGAGCGCATCAGAGGCATCGGCGAAGTCGCCGACAACCAGTTCCGCACCGTTACGCTGGACATCACCTATGGCGCCGATCACGGCGCCGCCGGCATGGGCAAGGCGCTCGACAAGCTCTACAAGCGCGCCGAGGAGGCCGTGCGCGCGGGCGAGAACATCATCATCCTGTCAGACCGCTCCACGGGACCCGACCGCATCCCGATCCCCTCGCTGCTCGCGACATCCGCCGTGCATCATCATCTGATCCGCTGCGGCTTGCGGACCTCGGTCGGCCTCGTGGTCGAGACCGGCGAGGCGCACGAGGTGCATCAATTCGCGACGCTTGCCGGCTATGGCGCCGAGGCGATCAACCCCTATCTCGCCTTCGAGACCATCGAGGCGATGCTGCCCGAGCTCGACGAGGAGCTCACGCCCGAGGAAGCGGTCAAGCGCTACATCAAGGCGACCGACAAGGGCCTGCTCAAGGTCATGTCGAAGATGGGCATCTCGACCTATCAGTCCTATTGCGGCGCGCAGATCTTCGACGCGGTGGGCCTCAGGTCCGATTTCGTCGCCAAATATTTCACCGGCACCAACAGCCAGGTCGAGGGCGTGGGGCTGGAGGAGATCGCGCGCGAGACCGTCGAGCGGCACAGCCAAGCCTTCTCCGATGCGCCGGTCTTGCGCGAGGCTCTCGAGGTCGGCGGCGAATATGCCTATCGCATCCGCGGCGAGGCGCATATGTGGCGCCCGCAAGTGGTCGCCGATCTACAGCACGCCGTGCGCGGCAGCCTGCCCGAGAAGTACCGTTCCTACGCCAAGCAGATCAACGAGCAGACCGAGCAGCTGCTGACGCTGCGCGGCATGTTCCGCATCAAGAGCGCCGAGGAGATGGGCCGCAAGCCGATTCCCCTCGATCAGGTCGAGCCCGCCAAGGAGATCGTCAAGCGCTTCTCCACCGGCGCCATGTCGTTCGGCTCGATCAGCCGAGAGGCGCACACCACGCTCGCCATCGCCATGAACCGCATTGGCGGCAAGTCGAACACCGGCGAAGGCGGTGAGGAGTCCGACCGCTATAAGCCGATGCCGAACGGCGACTCGATGCGCTCGAAGATCAAGCAAGTGGCCTCGGGCCGCTTCGGCGTGACCGCCGAGTATCTGATGAACGCCGACATGATGCAGATCAAGATGGCGCAAGGGGCGAAGCCCGGCGAAGGCGGCCAGCTCCCGGGCCATAAAGTCGATGCCACTATCGCCAAGGT
>JBAUOI010000214.1:0-32069 GCA_049579665.1 Methyloceanibacter sp. | reverse complement strand
TGGCGCGCACCGGCGCCATCACCAGGCAAGGAACCACGGCCGGCGCCAATACCGTCGGCGATGCTTCCGAGGAGGCCCGCCATCACGGCATGAGCGTCGAGCTCAATGCCGCCACCGTCGATTTCCTCGGCGACAGTTTCACCTTCCTCGACTGCCCGGGCTCGATCGAGTTTCAGGCCGACGCGGTCAATGCGCTGACCGCCTGCGACGCCGCCGTGGTGGTGTGCGAGCCCGACGAGAAGAAAATCCCGGCGCTGCAATTGATCCTCAAGCAGCTCGAAGATCGCGGCATCCCGCACTTCTTGTTCATCAACAAGATCGACAAGGCGGAAGCGCGCGTGCGCGACATCGTGCCGATGCTTCAGCCGGCCTCGACCAAGCCGCTGGTGCTTCGGCAGATCCCGATCTGGGAGAACGACATCGTCACCGGCTTCATCGATCTGGCGCTTGAGCGCGCCCATGTCTATCGCGAGCACGCTCCGAGCGAGGTGATCGACATTCCCGCGACGCTGGCCGAGCGCGAGAAGGAAGCCCGCTTCTCCATGCTGGAGAAACTCGCCGATTACGACGACGAGCTGATGGAGCAATTGCTCGAAGACGTGCCGCCGCCGCGCGACAAGGTGTTCGACGATCTCTCCAAGGAGCTGCGCGAGGGGGTGATCTGTCCAGTGCTGCTCGGCTCGGCCGAGAATGGCAATGGCATTTTGCGGCTGCTGAAGGCGTTGAGGCACGAATCCCCTTTTGTGCAAACGACTGCTGAGCGGCTTGGCGTCGCCAAGGCGCCAAGTTGCGGCTTCGTGGCGAAGACCTTCCACACGGCGCATGGCGGCAAGCTCTCGCTGGTCCGCGTGCTGACCGGCAACTTCGCCGATGGCACCACCGTCTATGGCGGGGCCGACGAGGAGCGCATCTCCGGCTTGTTCGCGGTGTTGGGGCAGGAGCCGGTGAAGCGTGGCGAAGGCCAGGCCGGCGACACCGTCGCCTTCGGGCGTCTCGACAGCACCAAGACCGGCGACGCGCTGATCGAAGAGAAAAACAGCAAAGTCAAAATCGCGCCCGCCGTTATCACCAAGCCGGTATTCGGCTTGGCGATCACCGCCAAGGAGAAGAAGGACGAGGTGAAGCTCACCGCGGCCATCGCCAAGATCATCGAGGAGGACCCCTCGATCTCGCTGACCCATAGCCAGGACATGGGCGAGATGGTGCTGTGGGGGCAGGGCGAGATGCATCTCCGCGTGGCGCTGGAGAAGCTGGTGCGCAAATACGGCATCGATGCCTCGACCCGCCCGCGCCAAATCCCCTACAAGGAGACCATCCGCAAATCGGCCGAGGTGCGCGGCCGCCACAAGAAGCAGTCCGGCGGCCACGGCCAGTTCGGCGACGTGGTGGTGACGATCAAGCCGCAGCCGCGCGGCGCCGGTTTCGAGTTCTCCGACGAGATCACCGGGGGCGTGGTGCCGAAGAATTACATCCCCTCGGTGGAGATCGGCGTGCGCGATTATCTGCATTCCGGCCCACTCGGCTTTCCGGTGGTGGATGTCGCGGTCTGCCTGATCGACGGCTCGTATCACTCGGTCGATAGCTCCGACATGGCGTTCCGTCAGGCCGGCCGCATCGCCATGACCGAGGGCATGCCGCAATGCTCGCCGGTCCTGCTTGAGCCGGTGATGGCGGTCGAGATCGCCGTGCCGTCGGAGGCGACGGCCAAGATCAACTCGATCGTCTCCTCGCGGCGCGGGCAGATCCTGGGCTTCGACGCGCGGCCCGGCTGGCCGGGCTGGGATCTGGTCGAGGTGCATCTGCCGGAATCGGAGATCCAGAACCTGATCGTCGAGCTCAGATCGGCAACGGCGGGCGTCGGCACCTTCAACGCCAAGTTCGACCATCTGGCTGAGCTGACCGGCAAGGTCGCCGATCAGGTGCTGGCCGGCAAGCGAGAGAAGGCGGCCTGACGTCGAGCTTCCGCGCTAGAGGCGGGCGAGCAGTCCATGCAGCTGGCCATCGGGACCGAAGCCGATCAGCATCGGTTCGGTCCCCGCCAGTGCGACATAGAGCGTCAGCGCCATCAGGGTCAGGTTCTTCAGCGCCGATGTGAAGTTCCCCATCACCGCCAATTCGCCGAGCTCGTCGATGGCTTGGCGCGCCGTGCTCGACTTGGCGGCGGGGCTTGCGATGAGCGCGTCTTTCACGGCGGCGCTCCGGGTGGCCCTGCGGAAATGGATCATCGCCGCAAAGATCAGGAATAGAGTGAGAGAGGCGCGCCGAGGCGGGGGAAAATGCCGAGCAGCACCGACAAGCCTCCGATCAACATCCACAGCACGCCTGCGAGCGTGAACCACTCGGGGTGCCATGGGAACACCAGCGCCGCGTCGGCGGTGGCGGCCTTCCGCGCGCCCGCATCCTTGCTACAGACATAAGCGCTGACCACGAACAGCAGGCCGAGCGTCACCCGGATGATCAGCGATCCCAATTCTTCCAAAGCCATGGCAATCGTCCCCTCGGTCGCGGTTCGCATCCGCGAATCGACCCTCGCCATTATAAGGGCGCCGGAAACATCCGTCAGAGCAGGGAGAAGCCAAGCTTCACCACGTCGTACAGCACGAGTGCCGTGGCGATCAGCACGACGGCAAGCACCAGCCCAAGGGCGATGGCGATCGGCTTCCAGGGATTGCGGAGCTTTTGGGTCACGATGGACGCGGTTTGCCCGAGAGCTGCCGAAGCCAGCGGATCGCGAGCCAAAGCAATACGATGATCGCCACCGCCGTCAGCAGCGGCGCGGCCAGCGCCAGCAGCGAGACGATGAGCGAGCCGCCAAGCTCCGCAGTCGCCACGACCGGATTGCCGAGGGTGCCGGTCATCACCGTCGATTTGGCGCGGACCAGCGTCGTCACCGATTGCGTAACGCCGGCGATGCCGCCGCCGGCGATGATCGCCGCCGCCCATTTCACCATCGGCGGCAGGTCGGTGATGACCGCGGCCGAGATGAGCGTGCCGGCGACGAAGGCTGCCGGTGTCGCCAAAGTGTCGAGCAAATTGTCGACGCCCGGAATGTAATAAGCGAGGATCTCGGCAACGGCCGCGACGCCGAGCAGGATCAGCGCAGGCGCCGCGCCAAGCCAGGCGAAGTTCTCGCTGAGCGGCAGATGCCCGGTATAGGCCGCTGCGCTCACCACCAGCATCGGCAGGAACAGCCGCAATCCGGTTGCCGCGGCGAGCCCGATGCCAAGCGCGACCGATAGACCGAGATCAAACTCCGACATGGGCGAAACTACCATGCGCGCGCCTTGCGAGCGGTTCTCGAATCAGGCAAGAACATAACAGGAACCTTCAATCGTCGGGAGCGTTGGCTGCTAGATGGCGAGGATTGCGGCAGAACTGAGCGTCGGCGTGGTGCGCGTCAGGAGGCATCGCGTTCCGGCGCGTGTCCGCTTCTGCGCGCTGGATGGCCCGGTGCGTGTCGTCGTCGAGGCCGATAGCGAGGACGACGCCCTGTATCTCTGCCGGGAGATGCGGTGGGAGTTCATCGGGCTGTGCGATTGATTGTAGGGTGGGCAATTTTCCGTTGCCCATCACGGTGATGTCGGTGGGCACGCTTCGCTTAACCCACCCTACGGTTTCGGCTTTGGCTTTGCACCGACGCTTTCTTTGAGCGCAGCTTTCAGGCCGACAGGCTGGTGGTGCTTCTTCAGGAGGTCCTTGAAGGCTTCATCGGCGAGGTCTTGAAAGCTCTTGCCTCGCCCGCGCGCGACGGCATTGATCGCCTGCCAGGTCTCGTCATCGAATTGCACGCGCTTCCCGGGCATCTCGATTTCCTCCGAATGTCGCTCAATAGGCGTCCGATCGCGGATTGGCCTGGCGCCAGTCTGCCGGCCGGTCGAAGGTTCCGCGCCAGATGCCGCGCTTGGCATCTTTGGCTTCTGTCTCGGCGCTCGCATAAGGGTTGCCGGCGGCCCCGCCGAGATCGATGGCATAACCGTCGCGTACCATCGCCTCGCCGAGATCGGGAACACCGGCGGCACTGCATACCGCTACGATGCGGCCATAGCGGTCCGTTGTGCGCGCCTCGCAATTCACATTGCCGCCTTTGATCAGCGTGGTGAGCTTGGCTTTAGCGGCGCGGCCGCACAGCCACGATTTGCCGTTAGCCTCGGTGCAATCCTGATGCAGCTCCGGCGCATCGATGCCGAAGATGCGATACTCGGCGCCGTCGCCCGCCTTGATCGTGTCGCCGTCGAGCGTGACGATCTTGGCGTTAGGGCCGAACGGTTCCGGCTTCGGCACGCAATAGCGCTCGATCAGGATGACGACGACGACGACGAGCACGAGGGCGATCAGCTTGCCGAGCGCCTGGGCAAGCTTACGCGACGATTGCCTGTCGGTTTCGGTGTCTGGGGCCTTGCGTTCGGTCACGGCCAAAGCAGGTAGCGCAGATTCGCGGGCGCGGCGAGAGCTTAGCCGCTGCCGTCGATGCGCTTGCCAACGATGGCAATCGTCTGCTGATAGACGCCCGCCGCGTTCCAGCCTTGGATCGCGGCGTAGTTGGGCTCGCCGGGCTGGTAGCCCGCGCCGCGCACCCAGCCATGACCTTTTAGGAAATTGGCGGTGGAAGCGAGCGCATCGGCCTTGTTGCTGAGATTGACGACGCCGTCGCCGTTGCCGTCGACGCCGTAGAGCAGGACGCTCTTGGGCAGGAATTGCGTTTGCCCGACCTCGCCATGCATGGCGCCGCGTGTCGCGCTCGAGAGCACGCCGCGATCGACAAGCTGGAGCGCGGCATAAAGCTGGTCGGTGAAATATTCTGGCCTGCGGCAGTCGTAAGCCAGCGTGGCGACGGCGGAGATGGTCGGCTGATTGCCGGTGAAGCTGCCAAACGCCGTCTCCATCCCCCAGATGGCGATCAGGGGGCCAGCCGGCACGCCGAACCGCTTCTCGATCGAGGAGAAGAGCGCGGCGTTGCCTGCCTTCATGGATCTGCCGCGCGATGCGATCGCATTCGCGCCGCGCTTCGCCATGAATTGGTCGAGGCTGAGCTTGAAGCTGTGTTGGCCGCGGTCGGCGGCGATGGTGCCGGTCGAATATTTGGTCGCCATCAGCGCGGCGACCCCCTTGGGCCCGATCCCGTTGCCCTGGGCCTCATTGGCGAAGACCCGTTTCCAGTTCTCGAAACCGGCACTGTTCTTGCCGCAAGGGGCGGACGCAGCAGGGCCAGTCACCAGTAAAAGTACTGCGGCAACCAGCGTTGCGCAGCGCGAATGCTTGTAAACCATGGGATTTGTCCGCGTTCCCTCTAAGGCCTTTGACGCCGGCCCGGTTGTTAGAGACTGTTAACCTTAACCATTTTCATAAAAAAGTCCCGACTCTTATCAGTAACCGGCGTAGAATTGAAAACGGTGATGGTATTCCCTCCCATCACCCCCCGCAGGGAACTTACTGGAAGAAGCCCCGACCCCCCCGTACGGGGCTTCTTCTTTTGTAGAGGGCTACAACCTTCAACCGGCCCTCAACCTAGGGTTCGACGCACTGTCCAAGACTTCAAGCACGGAAATGCAAAATTGGTTTCAGCGAATTCGGAGTCGCGCGGTCTTGCATTTGGGGCGCCTAGCCGGTTATTCGATTGTGCCGTTTCTTTGTGCGATGACAGTTAGGAGCTAGAGGGCGTTCCCATGACGAAAATCTATCCGCAGCTTGACATCCCCGAGACACTTGCCGCCGGCCCCGGGCCCGGGAACACCGACCCGCGCGTGCTGGAGCGCTTCGCCAAGACCGGCGTCGCCGATCACATGCAAAAGGACGTGCTGCGCGGGATGCTCGAAGCCAAGGAGATGTTGCGCGAGCTGTGGGGCACCAAGAACGTGTATACCTACGGTGTCGCCGGCACCGGCTTCTCCGGTCTCGATTGCGTGCTGTCGCTGATCCTGCCCGGCGACAAGGTCGTGGCCTTCCCGAACGGTACCTTTTCCGGGATCGACAGCCTGACCATCCGCATGAAGGCCTCGACGGCCGAGGAGCTTGCCGCGGATTCGTTGAACCCGAAGCCGAAAAGCGTGGTCGTGGTCGAGACGCCGCATGGCCAGTCGGTCACCGGTGAGACCGTCGATAAAGCGCTCGCTCAGCACAAGCCGATGTGGGCCTTCATGGCGCATTGGGAGACGGGGTCCGGCCGCATCAACGACCTGAAGGGCTTCAGCGATGCTTGCCTGAGGCATGGTGTGATGGGCATCTGCGACGCGGTGTCGAGCCTCGGCGTCGCCGACTTCAGCATCGACGACTATCCGGGCGTCGTCGCCTGGGCGTCGTGTCCGCAGAAGGGTGTGCTCTCGCTGCCGCTCACCTATGCGCCGGTCAGCTTCACCGACAAGGCGATCGAGATGGTGAAGAAGCGTGGCTGCCGCACCTATGTCCACCACCCGATTCTCGATGCGCGGCATTGGGGCATCATCGACGGCAAGGACGCGGCGCCGGCCTATCACCAGACCCATTCCTGCTACGCGGTCGCCGCGTTCCACGAGGCGCTGCGCATCATTCTCGGCTATGGCCGCCGCCGCAAGGCGTCGGACTACGCCTATCATGAGAAGGCCCTGCGCCAGGCGGTCGAGTCGATGGGCTGCGATGTCACCTCCAATATGACGAGCCTTGTGGTTCTTAACCTGCCCGGCAAGCTCAAGGGCAAGGAAAAAGAGCTGGTGCAGGGCGCCCGCGCGCAAGGCTTCGGCATCTGGCCCACCCTGTCGGAACCGGTTCAGGTGCGCATCGGCATCCTCAACCAGCTCAGTCCGGAGCAGATCACCGAAATCACCAGCCGCTTCGCCGACGCCATGCTTGCCATGGGCGCCGAGTTCGACAAGCAGAAGGTGATGAACCAGCTCAAGTCGTATTACGCCAAGGCCGCGTAAGGGCTGGCAACCGCGGTCTATGGTTTCATGGCCGGGCTTGCCCCGGCCATGACCAGCGCTGTATGCGCCGGCATAAAAGCTGGGCTCCCGCTAAATTTTGGCCACAACTCCCATCGACAGTTACCCCCCGCGCTGGTCGCCGACGAGGGAAACGGGGACTGTCGATGATCGACCTGTATCAGCTGCTTGGGATCAAACGCGCCGCCACGCGCGAGGAGATCCGCAAGGCCTATCGGCGCAAGGCGAAAAGCTCGCACCCAGACCGCGGCGGATCGGCGGAGGCCTTCAATGCACTCGCCGCGGCCCACGATGTGCTGTCCGACTCCAGGCGCCGCGAGCGCTACGACACGACCGGCGAGATCGAGCAGGCGCGGCCCGATAATTTCGACGGTAGCGCGATCGAGGTCATCGCCCAGAAGCTCGGCCTGATCATCCATGCCGAGCACGACGTGGCGACACTCGATATCGACGCCGTGCTCGCGCAGACCATCCGCGACGATATCGGCTTGCGCCAAACGAGCATCGTCAATCAGCAGCGGGCGATAGAGCGCGCAGCGGCCTTGCGCGCGCGGGTCAAGCGCAAAGGCAACGGTGAGGATAACGCGCTCGCCCGCGTGCTCGACTGGCACGAAAGTTCGGCGAAAGACTGCGTGCGAAAAAACGAAGACGCCGTCCGCGCGATGGAGCGGGCGCTCGAGATCCTCGACCTCTATTCCTTCGCCGAGGATCGCCCGTCGGCGGTCGCGGAAGAGGAAGTGTCGGAGGCTCTGTACGACGCACTTCGCGCCTTGGACGAGCTCGCGGCGATCTACAATACACAACCCAAGGCGGCAATGAGCTGAGCCTCGCGGCTTCTAACGCCGGGAACCTCCGCAGAGCGAAAACGTTCTGCATCGAAACACGGAGGACCGGCCATGAGGGAACAGCAAGGTTACATCACGTGTGCGGTTGCGACAGCTAATGGCTTCGCCATGCCCTATCGGGCGACGCCGGGCTCTCATTCCGAGGAGAGCGCGATCTATCGCAAGAAACCCGCGAGCAGGCGCTCGCGTTGGCGGTTGCCGAACGCGGTCAGCAAAAGACCGGAAACCGCGGCGCCCCCAGTCACACGCAATTAGCGGAGCGACTTCGCCTCAGCCTTTGGTCTGCATGTTGCGCAGCGCGTCGGCCATGAGCCAGGAGAGCTGTTGCGCCTGAATGCCGAAAGTCTGCATTTGCGTCTGCACATAGCGGCTCTGCAGCGTCAGCACTTCCTGCATGTCCTTGGCCCGGGAAAGCTCGCTCGCCAGAGCGAAAGAGCGCTCGGCATTCTCCTTGGCGAAGCCGACGGCTCGCTCCTGCACGGCACCGAAGCCGCCCATATTCCCGGCCCCTGACGATTTCGACCAGGCGCCCATGGCCTGGGTCATGAAATCCATGAACTGGCCGTAGGCGGCGCGCGCCTGCTCGACATTCTTCTCGGCCATCTCGCGCAGCTCGGGCGGTATCTCGAAAGACGGGGTCTCTGCCATGGGGCTCCTCTTGGGCCACTCGCTGCGGCCTGCTCGTTTTGTCTTAGGCCCGCGGGTTGCCGGGGCGCAAGCCCGCAGGCTTCTATCAGCCTTAGATTAATGCATTTTTCTGGCGGGGAGGGGGCGTTCCGCGCTTCTGCTTCCGGCTTCATTTCTGCCCGATTCCGCCCTGCGACATCCTTGCCGCGCCGCCCCTGAATGGCCCTCTCAGAGCCATGTATGAGCCGATTTATCGTCTTGTTTTTCCATAGGTTAACCGCGGCCAGCGTCAACGCGTGCCTGGTCCCCGGACTGGCTTGAACCTTCGCCGGTCCTTCCTCCCAAAGCAAAAATCGGAGCATGCATCATGTTTGGAGTGCGTATTGCTATTTTGGTCGTCTCGCTGCTTGGTGTGACCGCCCTTCTTCCGCTCGACGCCGCCGAGGCGCGAACCCGGGATGCCTATCAAGGGTCGTATGCAAAATACCAGCGGTCGGCCTCCGTGAAGTCCTACGCCCATACCCGCAAGTCCACGGGGCATTACTCCTCCCGCAAATCGACCGGCCATAAGACGGCGCAGCGGGCCAGTGGCACGTCCCATGCGGGTGTTGGCGCCAGGCCATCGCGCTGGTGCGGCTGGTGGATGCGGACGCAGAAAGGCGGCGGGCCCGAACTCAACCTCGCCCGCAACTGGGCGCGTTGGGGTCGGCCGTCAGGGCCGCAGATCGGCGCGGTGGTGGTCTGGTCGCATCATGTCGGCATGATCACCGGCCGGTCCGCGAGCGGTCAGTGGATCGTCAAATCGGGCAATGACGGCGGGCGCGTGCGCGAGCGGCCGCGCTCGGTGGCGGGTGCCGTGTTCCGCGTCGCTTAGGCGAGCGTCAGGTAAAGGAAAGGGCCGGTGCGTTGCCGGCCCTTTCTGCGTTCTTTTCGCGCTTAGTGCGTCCTTTCGAATTCGGCCATGCCGCGCTTGACTTGCGCCTTGGCCGGCTCGACGACGTCGGAGGTCACGCGTGTGGACAGGTCGCGCATTTCCTCCGCTTGTGCCCGCAGCGTATTGAGCTGCTTGCTCCAATAGGTCGAGTGCAGCTCCATGGCCTCGGCTAGCGTCTTGGCGCCGACCAGGCTCTGGGCGAAATCGAAACTGGAATTGATATTCCGGCGCGTGATGTCGATGACTTTGCGGTTGAGCGCGACAGCGCCCTGGCCTGCCGCGTCGAACGTCCTCTCCCAGCTTTCGAGCACGGCTTCGAGCGCGTCCTTCGAGCGCTCATACATCTCACGGCTCTGCGCGATGTTCTTCTCGGCGAACACCCGAACCGCTTCGGGCATCTGCGCGTCTTTGGTGAACTGCTCGAACTCCTCGGCTGTCTTGCGATAGACCGCGCGTGCTTTGTCCGCGGCCACTTTTGCAGGCGTAGGTTCTGTCATGGTGGGGCCTCTTACGCTACGCAGGGGGTAGTTCCGACACTGTAACCTTAACGTTTCGGCGCCTCGAAGTCACCGCATCTTCGTCGAGAACGCGTTCGAAGTCACATTCTCGCCGCAATCTGACATGGGAGCGCGGAAGGCGGAAATTGCAAGCCTGACGGGCCTATAGCCGCGCGTCCTGCCACGCCGTATCGACCACCATGGCGGCGATGATTGCGTTCATCATCGCTGTGCAAAGCGATTTGCCGCTGGTCGCGACCGCCAATTCGAGTTCGGTGGGGCTGACGTCCAAAGTGATCGTGACCGAACGGAGTGGGGGAATGACATCGATTTCCCCATCGTCGGTGTCCCCATGCTCGCAATGCTCCATCAGCAACATTCGCGGGTTCCTTCCCAAAGCGACTGGCACCAAACGTCCCCAAATTCAACTGACGACGGATTGTCACCCTGCGGAGCTAATTGCGGATTGAGAGGATCGATTGGATTTGTCACGATTGCAGAGTTGCAGGCGTGAAGACCTACAAGTCGACATGGTGCAAAGGTCCGAGGGCATCGCTTGCATTGGGCGCGGCACACCCCAGCTATAGCGCGCGAGAGAGCAGAGGAGTGACGAGGATGCGGCTCAGCGGAAAACTGGCTCAGGCGATAAGCGTGCTCGTGGCGGGGGCGGGGCTGTTGCTGGCCGCCCCGGGCCAGGCAAAGGCCGATGATCTCGAATGCGTCAGCACCACGTTCAGGATGCTGTCGCCGAGCGACAAGGTTTGCCTCAGCGTGTTCGACGATCCGAAAGTCCCGGGCGTCACCTGTTATATCTCGCAGGCGCGGACCGGCGGCTGGGGCCAGCCGCTCGGCCTCAACGAGGATCCGTCAAATTTCTCGGTGTCCTGCCGGCAGATGGGGCCGATCGACGTCGATCTCAAGACGCTGCCCGACCGCGAGGAGGCGTTCACCGAGAAGACCTCCATCTTCTTCAAGAAGACGCGCATCTACCGAATTCCGGACCTCAAGCGCAACGCGTTGATCTATCTCGCCATCAGCGCGAAGCTGATCGAGGGCTCGCCCGCGAACTCGGTCAGCTCAGTGCCGATCATGGTGTGGCCGACCAAGTCGTGATGTCGATCTACTCGGCGGCGACAGCCAACGTGTCGAGGCCGGCCAGGTGCTTTTCGGCCTCGAGCGCGGCCATGCAGCCGAGCCCTGCCGCGGTTACCGCCTGGCGATAGACGTCGTCGGCGACGTCGCCGGCGGCATAGACGCCGGGGATATTGGTTGCGGTCGAGTGCGGCGCGGTGAGGATATAGCCGGACGGCTTCATGTCGATCTGGCCCTTAAACAGCTCGCTTTGCGGTTCATGGCCGATGGCGATAAAGATGCCGTCGACGGGCACATGCACGATCTCGCCGGTCAGCGTGCTCTTAAGATTGGCGCCGGTGACGGAAAGTGGCTTGTCGGTGCCGGTCACCTCGTCGAGCTCGTAATTCCACATGATGTTGATCTTCTTGTTGGCGAACAACCGCTCTTGCAGGATCTTCTCGGAGCGGAGCACGCCGCGCCGATGCACGAGGATCACCTCGCTGGCGATATTGGCGAGATAGATCGCCTCCTCGACCGCGGTATTGCCGCCGCCGACCACGATCACCTTCTTGCCGCGATAGAAGAAGCCGTCGCAGGTGGCGCAGGCCGAGACGCCATAGCCCCTGAACCGGTCCTCGGAAGCAAGCCCGAGATAGCGCGCCTTGGCGCCGGTGGCGATGATCAGCGTGTCCGCCGTGTACTCAGTGTGACTGTCGCCCTTGAGCAGGAAGGGCTGCCGCTTGAGGTCGACCTCGACGATCGTGTCGTGGACGATCTCAGTGCCGACATGCTCGGCCTGAAGTCGCATCTGCTCCATCAGCCAAGGGCCCTGGATCACGTCGGCGAAGCCCGGGTAGTTCTCGACGTCGGTCGTGGTGGTCATCTGCCCGCCGGTCTGGTTGCCGGTGATGAGCAGCGGCTTCAGCATGGCGCGGGCGGCGTAGATGCCCGCCGTGTAACCGGCGGGGCCTGAGCCGAGAATGATCAGTTTGGATTGTCGCTTGGTAGTCATGGAATCGATGTCCCTGCAAGGAGTGAACAGGTAAGCACACAGCGATTGATCCGCAAGCTACTCCTCCCTTCCCCTGCAAGGGGGGCCGGGGTAGGGGTCGGCGGCCAGACCCCCTCCCGGCGAGCAGGCGCGCCGACCTCCCCCTTTTAGGGGAGGATCACCCTTTAATTTCAAGGCCAAGCGCGCGCCTGATGGTCGAGGCGACGATTTCGGTATCGTTGATCGGCGTGTAGCTCCAGGCCTCGAGCTTGCCTTCGAACGGGCGCGTCGCGCCGCGCTCCCGCATGAGGCGGTGGAAGCGGGAGAGCCGCGATGATCGGCCCATGAGCGCCTGCACATAGACCGGCTTGCCGGTGCCTGCCGCCTCGGTGACCATGTTGACCGAGTCCTCGGTGACGACGATGGCGTCGGCAAGCGCGAGAAAGGCGAAATAGGGGTTCTCGCCCGTGCTGTCCCAAACGCCGTGCGGCAGGTCCTTGATGGCGGCGGTGAGCGCGGCCAGCGAGTCCGCGCGGGTGCGGCGGGACGGCGTGACGAGGAGCGAGCCGCCAGTGTCGCGGGCAAGGCTTGCAAGCTTGGCGCCGAACGAGGCGGCGCTCTCCGGCGGGAAGCTGAAGGCTTGGCTCTCGCCGCCGAGCAGCACGGCGATGCGCGGGTGGGGCAGGGCCTCGATGCGCGGGGCATAGCGCTTGGCCGCCTCTGCCAGGCGTGCCGCGGTGACGCCATGCACCGCGCCGAAGGTGGTGACGACGTTCGGGGCCTCGAAGCCATCGTGCACGGGTGCGGCGATGAGATCGAACAGTCTAGCGGGCACTCTCGGATTTTGGATGTGTAGGGCGAAAGCGTGCGGCTTCGAGAGTCGCTTGATGGCGAGCGCGATCGGCACGCTGCGCCGGCCAATGGAGATGATGAGACGCGGCCAGGGCGTTTCGAGCTTTTCGTTCGAAGTCACGGAGCGAAGCAAACGCGCCGGCGGCAAAAGGATTTGCAGCGGGGCCGGAACGAATTTCATCGCCCCGGTCACACGCACCCGCCTCAGGCTGAAGGGGAGCCCGACGGCTTCCGCCACGGCGATGCCTTGCGCCTCCATCCCCACCGAGCCGTCGGTGATGATCCAGGTCTTCTCGCTGCGCGCCTTCTTGCTGCTGGCAATGAGAGACGCGGCGTCGTCTGATGTAGAATTTCTGGAACGATTACCGCTCAATTTCTTTTCGATTCTTTTGGCTGGAGGATATAAAATTGCGCGGAAGGCGCCGCAGCGCGCGAATCTCGCTGTTCGACCTTCTAGCCCGCTACCGGGCCAATCGTCCAGGGAGGCAAGATGCGTTCAGCCCGTCTCGATGCAACCGATTGGCGGATCCTGCGCGAATTGCAGGCCGACGGGCGCATCACCAATGTCGATCTCGCCCGCAAGGTGGGCATCTCGGCGCCGCCATGTCTCCGTCGCGTGCGCGCGCTGGAGGAGGCCGGAATCATCAAAGGCTTCACCGCGCTCCTCAACGACCGGGCGCTCGGCTTCGATGTCACCGCCTTTGCCATGATCAGGCTGCACAGCCAGGCCGAGGCCGATCTCATCGCCTTCGAGGAGCGGGCGCGAAGCTCCGCGATCGTGCGCGATTGCTACATGCTCTCGGGCGAGATCGATTTCCTGCTGAGATGCGTGGCGCCCGATCTGAGCGCGTTCCAGGATTTCATCATCCATGAGCTGACGGCGGCGCCCAATGTGGCTAGCGTCAAGACCTCGCTCGTCATCCGCGCCTCGAAACATGCCGCCGGCGTGCCCACCGAGCTCGCGCCTGAGGCGGGCGCGCCAGCAAGACAGATGGAGCGCGCGCGGAGCTGATCAACGCTTCCCAAGTCATCATGAGTGAAACCAACACTGCCAATCCCGCGCTGGTTGAGGTCATCAGAGGCAGCCTCGTCGAGAGCCGGCATGCGGGCGCGATCGCCGTCTCCGATCCCGACGGCCGGCTGTTGCTTGCCTTCGGCGATGTTGCACGGCCGGTGTTTCCCCGGTCGGCGGTCAAGGCGATGCAGGCCATTCCGCTGGTCGAGAGCGGGGCAGCCGATGCTTTCGGGCTCGGCGATGACGAACTTGCGGTCGCCTGCGCCTCCCATAGCGGCGACACGATGCATGTCGAGGCGGCGCGCAGCCTGCTCGCCAAGGCTGGACTGAACGAGAGCTATCTTGCCTGCGGCGCGCATTGGCCGGTCAGCGAGAAGGCCGCCCGCGAGCTGATGCGCTCAGGTCGGCGCCCGCAAGCGATCCACAATAATTGCTCGGGAAAGCACGCCGGCATGCTCGCCGCCGCCGCCCATCTCGGCTTCGATCCGCGCGGTTATGAGCGGCCGGACCATCCGCTCCAAAGCATGATCGCGAGAATCATTTCAGAGACTTGCGGAATCGCATTGGAGCAGAGCCGTATGGGGATCGATGGCTGCTCGGTGCCGACTTGGGCGCTTCCGCTTGGCGCGCTGGCGCGCGGCTTCGCGCGGCTCGGCGCAGGGGAGGGACTTGCAGAGAAGCGGGCGCGCGCCGCCAACCGGCTCGTGGCAGCGTGCTTTGCCGCGCCGACTCTGGTCGCTGGCGAAGGGCGTTTCGATACGCTGGTGATGGGAAAGCTTGCGCCTTCAGTCTTCGTCAAGGGCGGCGCCGAAGGCGTGCATTGCGCGTCATTGCCGGGGCTCGGCCTCGGCATTGCGGTGAAGGCCGACGACGGCGCGAAGCGCGGGGCCGAGCGGGCGCTTGCCGAAGGGATCGCCGCGCTCCTGCCCGAGGCAAGATCGGCGCTTGCCGATCAGCGCGACGGCGAGATCTTGAATTGGCGGGGCACCAGCGTGGGACGCGTCGCGGCGAGTCCCGAACTTCAGCGCGCGCTCGGCTCGCTCCGTTCCCCGGCCGCAATGCTGGCGCAACGCTAGGGGCGATTGCCGATTCGTTGCCGGGGCTTAGCGCGAGACGTTTCCATGAATGGCGAGGTTGCGGTAGGCGGATGTGCTTGCCTTGGCGAGGTCGGGTCCGATCGGAATCGGTCCGTCCATGGCGCGGATCGCGCCGTCCTTGGATCCGCTGATCGTGTTGTTGGCGATCAGCGCCATGCCGGCCGACGGATCGGTCGAGACACCGATGCCGATATGCGCGTTGCGGATCAGATTGTCGGTGATGTTCAAGTCACGGAGGTAGTTCCGCCAGCCGGCGACGATGCCGTAGCCTTGCGCGTTCTCGATGACATTTCCGGTCACCACGCCGTCAGCCTCGATGGCGATGCCGTTGCCGCGGCGGTCGACATCCTTGCGGAAGGTGAGATTTCGGATCAGGTTGCCTTGCACCACGGCCAGCCGTCCGCCTTCATTGAAATTGGTGATGGCGATGCCGGTTGCCGCCTTGTCGACCATATTGTTGGCGATCACCGCGCCTTCAAACGAGAATTCGGCATAGAGCGCCACCTCGCCGAGCCGCGTGCAGGAATTGCCGATCATCTGACAGTTCGATCCCGAATTGTCGCGGATCGCGGAGAAGGCGCAATCTTCGATGCGGTTGCCGTTGACGATCACCGAGCCTGCGCGGAACACATTGACGGCATTGCCGTTCTGGCCGCTGCCGCCGCTCTTGGCGGCGATGCGCTCGATGCGGTTGGCCGACACGATGGTGGCGTCTTCGCCCGGCGCGGACCGCCACACCAAAATGCCGTTGTCGCCGCAGTCATGCACATGGTTGCGGGCGATCTGGACCCCCCCGGCATCCTCGCTGAACAGGCCTGCTCTGCGGATGTCGCCGATCTCGCAATCTTTGATCCAGCCCGAGACTTTGCGAAAGACCACTCCATCCCCGGTGCTGCCGATGAAGCGGCAATTGGCGATGTCAAGATGCTTGGTCTCGGTCGCGGCGAGCAGCGAGCCGTCGTCTGGAAGCAGCTTCGCGCCGCCGTCGATAACGAGCCACGCCAGCCGCACATTCTCCGCCTGCGTCATGCTCACAATCGCATTGCCGTCGCGGTAGCGGAGAATCGAGCGCCCGGGCACACCTTCGATCTGCGTGCCGGACTTGAGGGTGAGGCGACTGGTCGAATAGACGCCGGCTGGGAGAAAGAGCGGCGTTCCGGCCGCGGCCGCCTGGTCGGCGGCAAGTTGCAGCGTCGCCGTCTGGTCGAGGTGGTCGCCTCCGGGCAGAATGCCGTAAGTGCTGAAGCCTTGCGGATTGTCGGCCGCATCGCCGGCGTCGGCCGCGTGCGGGCAGGCTGCGGCCGCAACGCCGAAACTCAGCCCGCCGATCAGAACTTCCCGGCGTCCAACGCCCATCGCTTAAGCGTCCTTCGCGCTCACGGACGACTCCCTCCCCCTTGCGGTGGAGGGTCGGGGAGGGGGGCGAGCAAGCGAGTGGGCGTTCGAGATTCACCCCCCTCCCGACCGATCAAAGATCGGTCGGCCTCCCCCTCCAGGGGGGAGGCGGGACTCGGTGCCGGAACCTGCTCGCTGGCGAAGGCGAGGACGAAGCGCAAGATCTGTTGCGCGCCGTGCAGCAGCCGCGTCTCGTCGCACGGGCCATCTGTGCCGGACAGAGGCGGAATGTGCACGAACAGCACGAGAGGAGGCGCCGGTTGCCGCAAAGCCCAGTCGAGCGAATGGTAATAGAGAAAATTGCAGAGATAATGCCCCGCGGAGTGGGAGGTCACGGCGGCAACGCCACTCGTCTTGAGGTGCCGGGCGAGCGCGCCCGCCGGAAAGGCCGTGTCGAGGCGCGCGGCTCCCTCGGCAGAGATCACGGGGCTTGCCGGGAGGGCGCCTCTGGCGTCGGCGCGGGGCGCGGCATGGTTATGCGCTGAATGCTCGATGCGAAACGTCTTGGCATGCTCACAGACGCCGAAGTGAATCATGACATGGGGTTGCAGCGTTTCGCAGAGACGCGGCAAGAGCGCGGCGGCTTCCCACTCGGTCGGCAAAATCCGGGCGTGAATCCGGCCCCTCAAGTCAGGCGAGGACAATCGCTCGGCCAGCGTCTCGGCAAGCCAGCCCGAAGGGTTTGTGGGCACACCCGGAAACGGGCCAAAGCCCGTGAGCAAGACGCGAGGCCTCTCCATGGCTCTCGACTTACCTTATGGCTCACACGCGAGGGAAGCGAATTTGGGCGGGTTTATTCGGCGTCCTTAATGCCCGCCAACCGGCCTAGCTCATGCGCCGCCGCTGACGCGGTCATTTTGCCGGCGCGCACCTTGTCCTCCAACTCCTTGAAGTGACGGGCGGCGCGTTTGCCTCCCTTGAAGGCGGCGAGCAACCGTTGCTCAAAAATCTCTCGCATCCAGGAGGTGGCCTGGGCGGAGCGGCGCTCGTCGAGCGCGCCTGAGGCGGCAAGTGCGGCATGGCGCTCGGTGATCTTGGTCCAGAGCGCGTCCAGCCCCTTATTGTCCCGTGCCGAGAGCGTCAGCACCTGGGGGTCCCAGCCGGTGTGCCCCGAGGCGAGGATGTGCAGCGCCGTGCGATATTCCATCGCCGCACGATTGGCGCGCTCGACCTGATCGCCGTCGGCCTTGTTGACGGCAATGATGTCGGCGAGTTCGAGCAGGCCGCGCTTGATACCTTGCAACTCGTCGCCCGCGCCTGGGATCGCCACCACGACGAAGATATCGACCATATTGGCGACGGCCGTCTCCGATTGCCCGACGCCGACCGTCTCGACCAAAACTACATCGTGACCCGCGGCCTCGGCGAGGGCGATGGTCTCGCGCGTGGTCTTGGTGACGCCGCCAAGGCTATCGCCGGCGGGCGAGGGGCGAATGAAAGCGTTAGGCTCCGATGCAAGCCGACCCATGCGCGTCTTGTCGCCGAGGATCGAGCCGCCGCTCCTCGAGGACGTCGGATCGACCGCGAGCACGGCGACCTTGTGGCCTTGCTCAACGAGGTTCAAGCCCAGCTGGTCGATTAGGGTCGATTTGCCGGCGCCGGGCACGCCGCTGATGCCGACCCTGATGGATGTGCCGGTATGCGGCAGCAGCCGGTCGAGCAGGGCTTCCGCCCGGGCTTGGTCCTCGGGCTTGGCGCTTTCGACCAGAGTGATGGCGCGGGCGAGCGCCACCCGGTCGCCGTCGCGGACGGCCTTGGCCGTCCGCTCAATGTCTTTCTTGGCTGTGTCGTTGCGCATGGGATGCGGGGGTAGGGGCAAACCGCCGCGAAGGCAAGATACTGGTGACAGGGTGATTAGTATATGTTACGTACTACGTATAATCAGACGCCCTTGATGTCGAGATTGTGACTATCACTAGGTGGAGAACAACATGAGTAAGCCATTGCCACCTGTGCATCCGGGTGAGGTGCTCAAAGAGGAATTCATGAAGCCGCTCGGCTTGAGCGCGAATGCGCTTGCGCGCGCCATCCGCGTTCCGGCCAACCGTATCTCGACCATCGTCAATGCCGACAGAGGCGTCACCGCAGACACCGCATTGCGGTTGGCCAAAGCCTTAGGCACGACGCCCGATTTTTGGCTTAATCTACAAAAGCAATACGATCTCGATTGCGCGCGCGACGCGGCCAAGGACTTGGCTCGCATCGAACCGATCCGCGCCTCAGGGTAAGCTCAGCGGCGCAGTACGCCGATCACCTTGCTGGCGAAGAGAGCCGCTCAGCCATGACTCTGACGATATAGGTGAGAAGGGCTTGGGCGAGCGCGCTGTTCGCTTGCTTGAGGCGCTCATAGGCGCCCGCGCTCAGCTCGTAAAGCACGCTCGGGACCTCAGCCTTTATGGTGGCGCTCCGCTTCTGGCGGGTGATGAGGCCCATCTCGCCGATGGTGGTGTGCGGTCCTAGGCTGCGGACGCGAACCAAGCGCCCGTCATCCATTTCGACGATGATGCCGATTCGGCCTTCCAAGATGAAATGCATCGAGTTGGCGGGCTCGTTTTGCGCAGCAATGATGGCATCCTTGCCGACTTCGAGCCTCTGGCAGAGCTCCGCCAACTGCGCGGCATAGTCGTCGCTGCCGAGGGCCTGGGCGAGCCAGTCGCGCAGAGTCCTCGCCTTGGTCCCTTCAGCCAGATGCGCCGCGATCACCTCCTTCTCGCAAGCCTCGAGCGCCCGGTCGAGATCGTCGGCGAGGATCACGTCGTCGGCGATGAATTTGCGATTGCGGAAGGCATCGTTGAGCTCGGACGGGAGATTGACCAGCACGAGCCGGGCACCAAGCTCGGCGGCGGCCCGCTTGATCTGGGTGAAACTATGCATCGCCGAGGAATCGATGCCGGTGACCAGGCGGAAGTCGAACAGCAGGAAGCGGGTCTCGGGGCTTCTGGCGAACAGAGCTTTCACCTGCTCGTAGAGGCGGTTGGCCGAGCCGAAGAAGATATAGCTTTGCAGGCTCATGCCTTGGATCTCGTGGCCGTTGGCGGCGAGAATGGCGAGCTCTTCGGGTCCCCGGTCGAGCGTCGAGCGATATTCGGATCCGTCGAAGCTGAACTTGATGGCGTTCACGCGGCTCGCGCTGACCGCGAAGGTCGTGCAGCCGATGATGACGCCGATGAAGACGCCGGCGATGAAGCCCATCTGGAGAATGAGCACGGCGATCGCCAGCAGCGAGGCATATTCGAGCAGCGAGATTCGCTGCGCTGAATTGATCAGCCACTCATAGACGAGGTTGGCGCCGAGATAGAGCAGCAGACCGCCAAGCACGAATTTGGGCACGTAAGCGAGAAAGCCCGGATCGGCGACGAGCATGAGCGCCGAGATGGCGGCGACGGTCAGGCCGGAGAGGCGACCGCGAGCGCCGGCCACGTAATTGAGTGTGGTGCGGTTCAAGGCGATCGTGCTGGCATAGCCTCCCAGCGCCCCGGCAATCACGTTGGCGACGCCGATGGTCTTCAATTCGCGTTGGAGATCGGCCTCGCGCTTGGTGAGAAATTCGAGTCCGGTCGTGTTGAGCAGCGTGCTGATCGCGGTGACGAACATGACCGCGAACAGATCGCCGGAGAGCCTAGGCAGGACGTGCCACGGAAACATGCGAACATCGCCGAGGTCCCAAGTCGGCGTGAGCCCGACTGTGGCGGGGGCTTTGAATAACCAGCCAATTTCCTCCGCCGTGGCCATGCTCGTTCCGGTGATCGCCAGGGCGCCATGCGCCAGGCCGATGCCAACCAGCAGAACGGCAGGCAGCACGTAAGGACTCTCGCGACGGCGCAGGCCGAGATAGATGGCGAGTGCGATGGCGATTGCCGGAAGAAGCTTGGCGAGTACGGCGACTTCGAGCAGCGTGCCGAGATTGGCGATGCCGATCCCATGGCCGGTAATGACCCGCACGGCGCCGCTCACCATCAAACAGCCCGAGGCGCCGAGAAAGCCGCCGATCACGGGATAGGGAATGAAGCGGATGGCGCCGCCCGCGCGCGCGAGCCCGAGCCCGAACAGCAGCACGCCGGTCAGAGCGGCGGAGAGCGCCATGATGATCGCGACCGGCGCCAGAAGGTCGTCGGGCAAGCCTTGCTCGGCAAGCCGCGCCATCAGCGCTGTGACCAATGTTGCCGTGACCGCGACGGTGGTGGGGTCAGGACCGGCGATGGCAAAGGGTAGCGAGCTTCGCGCCGCGACGATGGCGGCGGTCACGGCGCTGGTGATGAAGGTCGCGGCGATGCCGTAGGCGAGCCAGGTGTTGAGCGGGGGTGCGAAGATCAGCGCCGCGAAGGAGAGCCCATAGGCAATGGTGATGACGCTTCCGACCAGCCCGGCAAAGATGTCATTCACGCCGGCCCGGGCGAGTTCGGCTGAGCGGCTGGTCAAGCTTCCGCCGGCGGTCTTGACCGACATGCAATTCCCCCGCAAATGCCGGAGCCGCATAGGCCCGGTTCAGCGCATCGCGCAGCGCCTGTTATAGCCCTGGTCGCGACGGATAGTTGAGAGACATGACAGTTTTCCGACCGCGGGCGAGCCGGGCGGAAGCTACCGATGGTCGCAGATTATTCGGCGGCTTGCTGCGAGCTCGAGCTGGCGCCAAGCTTCTTGAGAAGGTCGGTGGCGGCGTCGGCGATGGGCGTGCCGGGACCGAAAATCGCTTTGGCGCCAGCCTCGTAGAGCGCCGGATAGTCCTGTGGCGGGATCACGCCGCCTACCACGATCATGATGTCGCCGCGGCCTTGCTGCTCGAGCGCCTCGCGCAGCGCCGGCACTAGCGTGAGGTGCCCAGCCGCGAGCGAGGAGACGCCGACGATGTGCACGTCGTTCTCGACCGCCTGGCGGGCGGCTTCCTCGGGCGTCTGGAACAGCGGGCCGATATCCACGTCGAAACCGAGATCGGCGAAGGCGCTAGCGATCACCTTCTGGCCGCGGTCGTGGCCGTCCTGGCCCATCTTGGCGACGAGAATGCGCGGGCGGCGCCCATGCTCGGTCTCGAAGCTATCGATCAGCTCCTTGATGCGGTTCAAGCTTCCGTCCATGCGACCGATCTCCGCCCGGTAGACCCCGGTGATCGCCGAAACCTCGGCCCGGTGGCGGCCATACACCTTCTCCAGAGCATAGGAGATTTCTCCGACCGTTGCCTTAACGCGCGCGGCCTCGACCGCCGCTTCGAGCAGGTTGCCGGTCCCTGTCTCGGCATAACGGGTCAGCACGTCAAGGGCCTGTTGGACCTCAGCCTCGTTGCGTTCGGCCTTGAGTCTGGCGAGCTTGTCGAGCTGCTGGCGCCTGACCGACCGGTTGTCGACCTTGAGGATGGCGATGTCGGCCTCGCTGTCGGGGCGGTATTTGTTCACGCCGACGATGGTCTGCCGCTTCGAATCGATGCGGCCCTGCGTGGCGGTCGCCGCCTGCTCGATCATGCGCTTCGGGATGCCGGCCTCGATGGCCTTGGCCATGCCGCCGAACTTCTCCACCTCTTCGATATGTTTCATGGCGCGGGCGGCGAGATCGTAGGTGAGCCGCTCGACATAGAAGCTCCCACCCCACGGATCGATGCTGCGGGTGGTGCCGGATTCCTGCTGCAACATCAGCTGGGTGTTGCGGGCGATGCGCGCTGAGAAATCGGTCGGCAACGCCAGCGCCTCGTCGAGCGCGTTGGTGTGCAGCGACTGGGTATGGCCCTGCGTCGCCGCCATGGCCTCGACGCAGGTGCGCACCACGTTGTTGAACACGTCCTGGGCGGCGAGGCTCCAGCCGCTGGTCTGGCAATGCGTCCTGAGCGCCAGCGAGCGCGGATCCTCGGGCGCGAACTCCTCCTTGATAAGCTTCGCCCACAGCACGCGCGCGGCGCGCATCTTGGCGATCTCCATGAAGAAATTCATGCCGATCGCCCAGAAGAAGGAGAGCCGCGGCGCGAACGCATCGATGCCGAGCCCGGCGGCGACGCCCGCGCGCACATATTCGATGCCGTCGGCGAGTGTGTAGGCGAGTTCCAGGTCGGCGGTCGCTCCCGCCTCCTGCATGTGATAGCCGGAGATCGAGATCGAATTGAACTTCGGCATGTGCTTGGAGGTATAGGCGAAGATGTCGGAGACGATGCGCATCGATGGCGCGGGCGGATAGATGTAGGTGTTGCGCACCATGAACTCTTTGAGGATGTCGTTCTGGATCGTCCCTGAAAGCTCGGCCGGCGGCACGCCCTGCTCTTCGCCGGCGACGATGAACAGCGCGAGCACCGGCAGCACCGCCCCGTTCATGGTCATCGACACCGACACTTTGTCGAGCGGGATGTGGTCGAACAGCGTGCGCATGTCGAAGATGGAATCGATGGCGACGCCCGCCATGCCGACATCGCCGGTCACGCGCGGATGATCCGAATCGTAGCCGCGATGGGTGGCGAGATCGAAGGCGATGGAGACGCCTTGCTGGCCCGCGGCGAGGTTGCGGCGGTAGAAGGCGTTGGAATCCTCGGCGGTAGAGAAGCCGGAATATTGACGGACCGTCCAGGGCCGCTGCAAATACATCGTGGGGTAGGGGCCGCGCAGGTAAGGCGGCACGCCCGGCATCCCGTCGAGAAAGTCAAGCTGCGCGATGTCCTCCCGGCCGTATGCGGGCTTGACCGCGATGCCTTCCGGCGTCTGCCATGCGGAAGCCTCAGCTCGCCCGGCGCTGCCGCCGCTCGCTTGCTCGAAATTCACCTCGTTGAAGGCTGGGATGCGCGTCATCAGCAATCAAATCTCGTCGTAAGCGGCGTTGAGGACTTGAAGCGTATCACAGCCCTGGTGAAGGAAGGTGCTAATGCCGGACTGCTCGAGCTCGCCTTTGCTGGCTCCGGCCTTGCCGGCGACATAGACGCGCGAAGCCCCGGCTTCGGCCAGCGCCTTCGCGATGCTTGCGCTCTCGCGCTCATAGAGCTTATCCGAGGAGCAGAGGCAGGCAAGCTTCGCGCCCGATTCCTTGAATCGTTTCGCGAGGTTGTCGCCGTTTGCTTGCACGGCTTCGATGCCGCCAGACTCGAACAGGCTCTTGGCAAAGCTCGCCCGCGCGTTGAAATCAGCGGCGCGTCCGAGACAGGCAAGGAACACTTTGGGCCTATGGCCGTGCTGCGCGAGATACTGATCGCTGCGGTCGCGCAGGCGCTCGAACGGCTCGGCCAACCTTATCGGTGCCAGCGCCGCGTCGTTGGTCGAGAGAGACGCGAGCCGCGACTGCGCCAGAACGGCAACCTTGTCCTCGGCGAGATCGGGGAAGTCGCTGCTGCCGACCAGCGTGTCCTTGCGGCGTGCGACATTGGCCTCGCGCTCGGCCCGGATGCGCGCCACGACGCGTTGGATCGATCCGGTCTGCAAGGCTTCCGCGGCGCCGCCTGCCTTCTCGATCTTCTGAAAGAACCACCATGCCGTTCGACAGAGCGCATCGGTCAGCGCCTCGATGGCGCCGGAGCCTGCGGCCGGATCGGCGACGCGATGGATATTCGCCTCCTCGATGAGAATCGTCTGCGTGTTGCGCGCGATGCGCCGGGCGAAGGAATCAGGCACGCCGAGCGCCGCGCTGAACGGCAGGACCGTCACGGCATCGGCGCCACCGACCGCGGCGCCAAGCGCGGCGATGGTGCCGCGCACGATGTTGCCGTGCGGATCGCGCTTGGTCATCATGCGCCAGGCGGTTTCGGCGGCGACGAAGACGGGGAGGGGCTTGAGCCCGCACGCCTGTTCGACCCGCGCCCACAACTTCCTGATGGCGCGGAACTTGGCGATGGTCAGGAACTGGTCCTGGTCGGCGGCGAGGCGAAAATAGATGGAACGGCGCGCGTCATCGAGCGCGATGCCGTTTTGCTCAAGCGCGCGGAGATAAGCCACGGCGCAGGCAAGCGTGAAGGCGAGTTCCTGCGCCTCCGATCCGCCGGCCGCATGGATCACCCTGCCGTCGGCGACGGCAAAGGGACCGGCGAAACCTTGCCCCGCGAGATCAGCGACGAGTCCGGCAAAGATCGGCGCAATGGCTTCCCAGGGCAGCGGGCTCTGCCCATGCAAGGCAACGCCGCCGAGCGGGCCGAAGCCGAAGCGGATGGTGCATTCCTTAGGGCCAAGCCCGCGTGCCTTGACCAGGGTGGCGAGAAGGCCGGCAGCGTCCTTCGACTGCATGCTGAGATCGAGATCGATGGCGACGCCGGCATCGAGATAGATATTGTCGAGCGCGGCGCTGATCGCGGCGCCGGTCGCCGGAAGGGCGTAGCCGTAATCGCCGATCGCCCCCTGGAACACCAGCGTCTCGCCGCTCGCGCCATTCATCAAATCGTCGATGATCTGCGCATTGGCGGCTCTGGGATCGGCGAGATCGATCCGCTGCATGACCGCCCAGGGCTGGCCCGCGGGCCGGCACGCGACGCGGGCGGCCTCTTGCGCGCGCTTGTAAAGCGGCTCGATGACGATGCCGTCATAGGTCTCGGACCTGAGCGCGGCAAAGGGCGCGCCCTTCAGTGCCTCTTCGACGAGCGCCTTCCACGCCGCCTCGTCGGCGAGGGAGAAGTCACGGGCGAGAGAGAGTTCCACCATTTGCGTCAAGACCTAAGCCAGTTGAGTCCCCTCCTAACACGCAGCTTTGCCTGCGCGGAAGCCGTGCGGCGCAAGGTCCGGTCTGGCCAGCGCGACTTTGCGGGGCCGTCAGGAGAAGCTAGAGTGCGGCCCGGAATCAAGGAGACGACGCATGGCGAAGCGCAAGGCGGCAGCGCCGAAGGATGATGCGGGATCCGGCACAAATGAGCCGTTCGAAGCGATCTCGGACGGCCGAGTCAATATCGGCAAGAGCACTGACCTCAAAGAGCTGGAGTCCATCCTGCTTCGACTTGCCAACCGCCATGGGCTGGTTACCGGCGCGACGGGAACCGGCAAGACGGTCACCTTGCAAGGCTTGGCAGAGGGCTTCTCAGACCAGGGAGTCCCGGTGTTCTGCGCCGACGTCAAGGGCGACCTCTCCGGCGTGGCCGAACAAGGCGAGATGAAGTCTTGGATCGAGGCGCGCGACAAGGCCATCAACTTCACGCAAGATTTCCGCGCCTACCCGGTGATTTTCTGGGACCTGTTCGGCGAGCAAGGCCTGCCCATCCGCACGACCGTTTCCGAGATGGGCCCGCTGCTTCTCTCCCGCCTGATGGATTTGAGCGACGCGCAAGAAGGCGTGCTCAATATCGCCTTCAAAATCGCCGACGACGAAAAGCTGCCGCTGTCCACTCTCGCGAATTTGCAGACCCTGCTCGAGGGGCTTGCCGCGCGCGCCGACACCCTCACTACGAAATACGGCAATGTCACCAAGGCCTCGGTTGGCTCGATCCAACGTTCGCTGCTCGTGCTCGACCGGCAAGGCGGCGCGCATTTCTTCGGCAAGCCTGTGCTCAATATCAAGGACCTCATGCTGAAGGACGGCAAGCAGGGTTATATCAGCGTGCTTGCGGCGGAGAAGCTCATGGAGTCGCCGCGGCTCTATGCGACCTTTCTTTTGTTCCTCCTCTCGGAGCTGTTCGAGGAGATGCCCGAGGTCGGCGATCCCGATAAGCCGAAGCTCGTGTTCTTCTTCGACGAGGCGCATCTCCTGTTCAAGGATGCGCCGAAGGCGCTGCTCGAGAAGGTGGAACAGGTCGTGCGCTTGATCCGTTCTAAAGGCGTCGGCGTCTATTTCGTGACGCAGAACCCACTCGACATTCCCGACACAGTATCGCGCCAGCTTGGCAATCGCATCCAGCATGCACTGCGCGCCTTCTCGCCGATGGAGCAGAAGGCGGTTAAGGCTGCGGCGACGACCTTCCGCAGCAATCCTGCCTTCGATACCGAAAAGGCGATCATGGAGCTTGGTATCGGCGAGGCTCTCGTCTCGACGCTCGATGAAAAGGGCCAGCCGAGCGTGGTCCAGCGCACGCTGGTGCGGCCGCCGAATTCTCGGGTCGGACCGATCACCGAGTCCGAGCGCAACAAGGTCATCGCCGCCAGCCCGGTCGAATATCCGGAACAACCGGCCGACAGCTCGTCCGACCAAGCGCGTCTGCAACAATGGACCGACGGTGCGGCGGAGGCCAAAACCGCCAGTGCCGACGAGAAGGCCGCGACCAGGACGAGCTCGGGCGGCTCTTCGCGCAGCGACAGTTTCTGGACGACGCTCGGCAAGACCATCATCAGAACCGGCGTGCCATTGGCGACGAAAGTGCTGACGGATGCGCTTAAGGGTCGCGGCCGGCGCGGCGGCGGAGGCTTCACCGGATTCGGCGCGCTCGACACCAGTGGCGGAGCCAGTCCGAAGGAGTCCGATAAATCAAAGCCAGGGTCATCGACCGACGACAAATATGTTCCGTTCAAGAGCGTTCCCGACGAGCGGGGAATACTCGGCGGCCGGAAGCGTCAGTAGTAGCTCGAACTTGGCCGATCCGACACTGATCTCCCATGCTCACGCTTGACGGCATCACGCTCCGGCTCGGCGGCCATCTCGTTCTCGATCACGCTTCCGCGTCGCTGCCGCCGAAGGCGCATGTCGGCCTGGTCGGCCGCAACGGCGCTGGCAAGTCGACGCTGCTCAAGGTCATCGCCGGGGTCCATGAGCCCGACGAGGGCAGCGTCGAGACACCGTCGGGCACCCGGATCGGCTATGTCGCGCAAGAGGCCCCGGGCGGCCAAGCCACCCCTTACCAGACCGTGCTCGCTGCGGCTGAGGAGCGCGCGGAACTGCTGGTCGAAGCCGAGCACGCGCACGATCCACATCGCATCGGCGAGATCCATGATCGGCTCAACGCGATCGACGCGCATGGCGCTCCAGCGCGCGCCTCGCGCATTCTCGCCGGTCTTGGCTTTCCCGAAGAACAGCAGCATCGGCCGCTCGACAGCTTCTCCGGCGGCTGGCGGATGCGGGTCGCGCTCGCGGCGCTGCTGTTTTCAGAGCCCGATCTCCTGCTGCTCGACGAGCCGTCGAACCATCTCGATCTCGAGGCTGCCGTGTGGCTGGAGGCGTTCCTCAAATCTTATCGCGGCAGTCTCATCGTCGTGAGCCACGAGCGCGATCTTCTGAACAATGTCGCCGATCACGTCCTGCATCTCGAGCGCGGCGGGCTGACGCTCTATCGCGGCAATTACGATTCCTTCGCTCGGCAGAGGAGCGAACGCGCGGCGCAGACCGAGGCGATGCGCGGCAAGCAAGAGGCGAGGGCCAAGAAGCTGCAAGCCTATGTCGATCGCTGGCGCTACAAGGCGCATACCGCGCGCCAGGCGCAAAGCCGGCTCAAGGCGCTCGCCGCGATGCAGCCGATCGCGGCGACGGTGCAGGACGCTTCCGTGGTGTTCGACTTTCCGAGCCCCAAGGAACTCAAGCCCCCGCTGGTCGTGCTCGATGGTGTCGCCGTCGGCTATGTGCCCGGCGCGCCCGTGCTGTCGCGCTTGAATTTGCGCATCGACCCCGACGACTGCGTGGCGCTGGTCGGCCGCAACGGCAATGGCAAGACGACCTTGGCGCGGCTGCTTGCGGGTCAATTGCGGCCGGAGGCCGGCGCGATCGTCGCATCGAGCAAGTTGCGTGTCGGCTATTTTGCCCAGCATCAGATCGAGGAGCTGGTTCCCGACGAGACCCCGCTGCAACATATGCAGAGCCTGTTGCCTGATGCGTCTCCCGGCGAGGTGCGCGGGCAGCTCGGCCGCTTCGGCTTTTCCGGCGACAAGGCCAATGTCGCGGTGCGCCAACTGTCGGGCGGCGAGCGGGCGCGGCTGTCGCTCGCGCTGATCACCCGCGAGGCGCCGCATATTCTGATCCTCGATGAGCCGACCAACCATCTCGACGTCGAGGCGCGCGACGCGCTGGTCGAGGCGCTGGCCGAGTTCGGCGGCGCGGTGGTGGTGGTCAGCCATGATCGGCATCTGCTGGGCCTGATCGCCGATCGGCTGCTGCTGGTCGATGGCGGCACGGCGACGGAATTCGACGGCACGCTGGACGATTATCGCGACACGATTCTTGCCGCAGGCGGCGATGACGGAGAGACGCCCGCGAAGCGCGGCAACCGCAAGGCGGAGCGGCGACTGTCAGCCGAGATGCGCGAGCGCAATCAGGCCCTGCGCAAGACGGTGACCCAGGCCGAGGCCGAGATCGCACGGCTCGCCAAGCGCCGCGCCGAGATCGATGCGCTGCTGGCCGCGCCGCAAGGAAATGGCGGGCCGTCGGTCAGCGAGCTGATGAAGATCCGCGCCGAGGTCGAGCGCAACCTCGCCTCGGCCGAGCATCGCTGGCTTGAGGCGAGCGAGGCCGCCGAGCAATCGAATCGGGGATAAAGCGGTGATTGGTCGAGCCGGGGAATTGGGCGCGAACTGCTCGGAACGCAGGCTCGCATAGGCATCAATGAACGGCGATTGAACGCAGTTTGCGCGCTATTTGGGCGCCAATGCGAACATCTCCTCGACATGGTCCCAGTTGATGAGATTGTCGAACCAGGCTTCGAGATATTTCGGCCGCTCGTTGCGATAGTCGATGTAATAAGAGTGCTCCCAGACATCGACGCCGAGCAACGGCCAGCCGCCGGTGACCAGCGGATTCTCGCCGTTCGGGGTCTTGGTAATGCTGAGCTTTCCGTCCTTGACGGCGAGCCACGCCCAGCCCGAGCCGAACTGCGTCTTGCCGGCCTCGATGAAATCGGTGCGGAACTTGTCGAAGCCGCCGAGATCGCGGTCGATCAGCGCGAGTACAGCGCCCGGCACTTTCTTGCCGCCCCCTTCTTTCTTCATCCACGGCCAGAAATGGATGTGGTTGAAGTCCTGGGCCGCATTGTTGAACACGCCGGCATTCTTGCCATGGCTCGCCTTGACGATGTCTTCGAGGCTCTTGCCCTCGAAGCCCGAGCCCGGCAGCAGCTTGTTCAAATTGTCGACATAAGCCTTGTGGTGCTTGTCATGATGATAGTGCAGCGTTTCTGCCGACATATAAGGCTGAAGCGCTTCATAGGCATAAGGCAGGGGTGGAAGTTCGAAGGCCACGGCTTTGCTCCGGCAGGTTGTGAGAGGTGGGAGAATTCTGCCGAAAGCTAAAGGTTCCGTTGCAACGAGGCAAGCCAAGCTCTTGATTTGGCCGGTGGGCGCGGAGCCCCTGAACCCCGCGCCCGGTGCCGAGGAAGGTTCGCTACATCAGTACAGGGATCTGACGTTTTCGACTTTGCGGGATGCTGGCTGAACCCAGGATGAACCGGCAATGCAGGATCGGTTCAGACTGGCAGCCGGGCATTTACTTGATGAGCGCCTGGAGTTCCTTGAATTCGGGGGTGCCGGCGCGCTCGAGCCATTCGAACATCACCATCTCACTGTCGACGATATCGGCTCCCGCCTTGGCGAGACGGGTCATGGCGAGCTTGCGGTTCATCTTGGAGCGCGAGCCGATGGCGTCGGCGACGACGAAGGCCTCGAAGCCTTGCGCTTCGAGATCGATCGCGGTTTGCAGCACGCAGACATGGGCCTCGATCCCGCCGATCACGACCTGCGGTCGCCCCTGGCGGCGAAGCTCATGCAGGCGATCGCGCAACGCCTCGTTCCGTAGGCAGGAGAATTCGACCTTGTCGACCACGAAGCCGGCATTAGCGGCGGCCTCGCGGATCGGGTCGACCGTTGGTCCCAAGCCTTGCGGATATTGCTCCGACAGCGTGATCGGCACATGCAGCATTCTCGCCGCGCGCACGAGCCGCACGCAGCGTTCGACCACGCGATCCTTGCCGGAAATCGCGTCCAACAGCTTGTCCTGGACGTCGACGATGAGGAGTTGCGATTTGTCCCGGGCGATGAGCATGGCGACGGTAATTTGACCGGATTCGCAGCTCTAGCAAAGCCCGGTCAGCGCTTCATGCCTCAACGATTTTCAGCGCGAAAGCGTAAGCGAGCGCGACCTCTTTCAGCCGCTCGAAGCGGCCGCTCGCGCCGGCATGGCCAGCCTCCATATTGGTGCGCAGCAGAATGAGCGGATCGCCGAGCCCGCGCTCGCGGAGCTTCGCCACCCACTTGGCCGGCTCCCAATAGGTGACTCGCGGATCGGTCAGCCCGGCCAGCGCGAGAATTTGCGGGTAGGGTTCAGCGCGCACATTGTCGTAAGGCGAATAAGCGGCAATCGTCCGATAGTCGGTCTCGCTCTCGATCGGGTTGCCCCATTCCGGCCATTCGGGTGGGGTGAGCGGCAGGCTCGCATCGAGCATGGTGGTGAGCACGTCGACAAACGGCACTTCGGCGATGATGCCGAGAAACAGATCGGGCGCCATATTGGCAACCGCGCCCATCAGCATGCCGCCGGCGCTGCCGCCATGCGCGACGATCCGCCCGCGCGAGGTGTAGCCTTTCGCGGCGAGGAACTCGCCGGCCGCGATGAAGTCGGTGAAGCTGTTGATCTTCTTCGCGCGCTTGCCGTCCTTGTACCAGCGATAGCCCTTGTCCTTGCCGCCGCGCACATGGGCGATGGCGTAGACGAAGCCGCGATCGACCAAACTCAACGCATTGGTGGAGAAGCCGGCCGGGATGGTCATGCCGTAGGCGCCGTAGCCATAGAGCAGGAGCGGCGCCGAGCCGTTGAGCTTCGTCTCCTTCCGATAGAGAAGCGACACCGGAACCGTCTCGCCGTCCTTCGCCGGCGCCATGACGCGACGCGTGAGGTAGAGCGACGGATCGTGGCCGCTCGGAACTTCTTGAGTCTTGCGAAGCTCGCGCGCGCGCGTGCTCATGTCATAGTCGAAGGTTTGCGCCGGTGTCGTCATCGACGAGTAGGTGAAGCGCAAGGTCGGCGTGTCGTATTCGTAGCCGTGCGAAATGCCTAGCGAATAGGCTTCCTCGGCGAAGGCGATGGCGTGCTCCTCGCCGTCGGCGAAGCGACGCACGACGATGCGCGGCAATCCGTCCTCGCGCTCGAGCCTTACAAGAAAGTCCTTATAGGCGACGGCATCGAGAATCAGCCGTCCCGGCTTATGCGGCTCGATCTCCCGCCAATGCTCGCGCCCTGGCGCATCGGCCGGAGCCTCGACGATGCGATAATCCTCGGCGCCGTTGGAATTCGTCAGGATGATCAGCCGCCCCTCATGGTGATCGGCCGAGTAATCGTGCTCGGGCTCGCGCGGCGCGATGAGGCGCGGAGGCGCGCTCGGATCGGCGGCATCGATCAGGCTGATCTCGGCCGTCTCATGATCGTGCACGCTGAGCAGAAGGAAGCGGCGGTCCTGGGTCGCGCCGAGGCCGAGGAAATTTCCCGGGTCGGCTTGTTCGTGGATGATGGCGTCGCCGGTCTCGGCGCCGATCACATGCCGCAGCACGCGGCGAGGGCGATGTTCGTCATCGAGCCAGACGTAAAGCAGCGTGCGGCTGTCGGCCGCCCATTCCAGCGAGCCGTTGGAGTCGGCGATGCGGGAATCGAGGAGAGCGCCGGTCGCAGCCTCGATGATGTCGACCGTGTAGAATTCGGAGCCTTTGGTATCGACGGCGTAGGCGATCAGTCTGTGGTCGGGGCTGTGCGTGACGCCGGCGATGCGGAAATAAGCGTGCGGCTTGGCGAGCGCGTTGCCGTCGAGCAGGACCTGCTCTTCTCCGCCGGCGCGCGGCATGCGGCAGAACAGCGGGTGCTGCCCGCCGACGACGAAGCGGCTGTAATAGGTGAAAGCTCCATCCGGAGCCGGAACGCCGGCGTCATCTTCCTTGATGCGGCCCTTCATCTCGGCGAACAGCTTCGCTTGGATCTGTTCGGTGTCGGCCATGACGGCCTTTGAATAGGCATTCTCGGCTTCGAGATAGGTCCTGATCTCGGGATCGAGCAAAGCGG
>JBAUOI010000213.1:0-1542 GCA_049579665.1 Methyloceanibacter sp. | reverse complement strand
ATCGATCAGAAGCTGACTGCCCACGGGCTGCGGGGCAGAGCCCCAGGTCTGAAGCACGGTCGCGATTGCCACGCCGCGACCTTCCGCCAGCCACTCAAGCGCGGTTGCGAGAAGGAATGGATCTGGTGCGCTCATCCGATGGGCCTCGGCCTGCTCGACACTGAAGCTAAACACGGGCCGTGGCGGCGTCGATAGAGACAAGTTTCGATAAATCTCAGACGGGGGCGCTTCGGCAGTCTATGCGCCGCGCAATGAATCAGGCATTGATATCCTCGCCGATTGGCGTTCGGCTTGCTGGGCGGCAGTCATGAACCTGAACACCGTTACCGAGGTCAAACGCCCCACATCCACGGACGAAATTCCTCGGTGGCGCGACGGCTATGCCTATCTCGCCGGCGGCACGTGGCTGTTCTCGACGCCGCAGATCGCCACGCACACTTTGATCGATCTCGAAACGCTGCGCTGGCCGGCGCTCAAGCTTTCCGCCGACGGGCTCGACATTGCCGCGACCTGCACCATCGCCGAGCTCGAGCAATTCCAGGCGCCCGCCAACTGGACCGCGGCGCCGCTGCTCAGACTGTGCTGCCACGCGCTGCTGATGTCGTTCAAGATCTATAACGCGGCGACTGTCGGCGGCAATATCTGCATGTCGTTGCCGGCCGGCGCCATGATCTCGCTCGCGGCTTCGCTCGAAGGCGTCTACACGCTGTGGCCCCAGAACGGCAAGCCGCGCAAGGTCTCGACGCTCGACTTCGTCACCGGCAACCATAAGAATGTGCTTGAGCCGGGAGAGCTGTTGCGAAGCATCCATCTGCCGGCCAGCGCGCTCGAAAAGCGCTTCGTCTTCCGTCGCAACTCGCTGACCCATCTCGGGCGCTCAGCCGCACTCATCGTCGGCACGCGCAGCAAGACCGGCGAGGACTTGCTGCTGACCATCACCGCGGCGACAGCGAAGCCGATGCAGCTCAGTTTCGATCGCCTGCCGTCTGCCGGCGCCCTGCGTCGCGCGATCGAAGGCGCCGTCAAGGATGCCGACTGGTTCGACGACGTGCACGGCTCCGCGGCTTACAAGCGTCACCTCACCTATTACTATGCCGAGCAGATCAGGGCGGAGCTCGCCTCGTCATGAACCTCACCGTCAACGGCAAGCGACTTTCCGCCGAGCCCGCCCCCGGCCAATGCCTCAGGACGTTCTTGCGCGACCATGGCTGGTTCGGCGTCAAGAAGGGCTGCGACCAGGGCGATTGCGGCGCCTGCACCGTTTGGCTCGACGGCGTGCCCTTCCACAGCTGCCTCGTCCCGGCCTATCGCGCCGAGAACCGCGCGGTCACCACCATCGAAGGTCTTGCCAAGAACGGCCGCTTTCATCCCATGCAGCAGGCGTTTCTCAACGCGCAAGCCTTTCAATGCGGCTTCTGCGCCGCAGGCATGATCATGACCGCGGCGACCTTCGACAAAGATGCGCGCGACGATCTGCCCCGCGTTCTCAAGGGCAATCTGTGCCGCTGCACCGGCTATCACAGCATCGACGACGCTCTGCAC
>JBAUOI010000212.1:0-1529 GCA_049579665.1 Methyloceanibacter sp. | reverse complement strand
TGGCCGGTGCTCTCACCGCCGAAGCCATGACCGGAAGCGGGACCTTCAGCCTCCGCTCGACGGCCAAGAATTTCTCGCCCATCGACACGATTGCCTGCCGCGTCGCGGGCCCCGTTTGTGGGCTCGGGCGGACCTGGGTCTGCCGGCCATTGCGGGGCTGCTGGTGCGCCCGCTGCCGGTGGTAACTGGCGGTTTAGGCTCGCATCTGTAAGGCCGCCCGGAGGCGGCCTCCTTGTTAGGGCCAGTTGAAGAACATAAAAAGAACATTGAGAGGCGAGAACAAAACGTGTACACTGCCCTGACTTCGCCTCTCGCACCTCTCCTCGCGACCCAAGCCGAACAAAGGCTGCATGGCACCCCCGGGGAGGGTGCGGCGGAGCACTCGAATTGCGACTCAGAGCGAGCTTGTGAAATAAGGGAGACTTGCCATGTTGAATGTCGCGCTGCGCCTCGTCGAAGGAGCTGAGATGGATAGAGAGAAGGCGCTTGAAGCAGCGATCTCGCAGATCGAGCGCGGCTTCGGCAAGGGGTCCATCATGCGGCTCGGCCAGAACGAGAAGGCGGTCGAGGTCGAGGCGATCTCTTCCGGCTCGCTCGGGCTCGACATCGCGCTCGGCATTGGCGGGCTGCCGCGCGGCCGTGTCGTGGAGATTTACGGGCCCGAATCGTCCGGCAAGACCACGCTCGCTCTGCATGTCGTCGCGGAAGCGCAGAAGCGCGGCGGCATTTGCGGCTTCATCGATGCCGAGCACGCGCTCGACACGGTCTATGCGCGCAAGCTTGGCGTCGATCTCGAGCAGCTCTTGATCTCCCAGCCCGACACCGGCGAACAGGCGCTCGAGATCACCGACACTCTGGTGCGCTCCGGCGCCATCGACGTGCTGGTGGTCGATTCGGTGGCGGCGCTGACGCCGAAGGCCGAGCTCGAAGGCGAGATGGGCGATCAGCTTCCGGGCTTGCAGGCGCGGTTGATGAGCCAGGCCTTGCGCAAGCTTACCGGCTCGATCTCGAAGTCGCGCTGCATGGTGATCTTCATCAATCAGATCCGCATGAAGATCGGCGTGATGTTCGGCAGCCCCGAGACCACCAGCGGCGGCAACGCGCTGAAATTCTACGCCTCGGTCAGGCTCGACATCCGCCGCATCGGCGCCATCAAGGAGCGCGAGGAGGTGGTCGGCAACCAGACCCGGGTCAAGGTGGTGAAGAACAAGGTGGCGCCGCCCTTCAAGCAGATCGAGTTCGACATCATGTATGGCGAGGGCATCTCCAAGACCGGCGAGCTGGTCGATCTCGGGGTCAAGGCCGGCATCGTCGAGAAGTCCGGCGCCTGGTTCTCCTTTGACAGCGAGCGCATCGGCCAAGGCCGCGAGAACGCCAAGACCTATCTCAAGGAGCATCCCGAGATGGCCGCGAAGATCGAGCGTGCCATTCGCCAAAGCGCGGGCCTGATCGCCGGCAAGATTCTCGAAGGCGCGCCCGAATCCGATGCCGCGGACGGCGGCGAGGCGGGATTCGCCGAGGGCGAAGCC
>JBAUOI010000211.1:0-5988 GCA_049579665.1 Methyloceanibacter sp. | reverse complement strand
CGTGCACGCTGAAGCTCAATTCTGCGGGCCGAAAAGGGTGAAGACATCGTGGCTCTTCGGGCGATGCGTGTGTGCAAGGCGGGGGCCTGGCTGGTTGAGATAGCATGTGGCCGCGATCACGGGCTTTCCCGCGGCGAGCAGCTCGCTCACAGTGACGAAGCCATAGCCCGCTTCCTTCAACTTCGGAATGGCAATCGCCAGAGCGTCGGCCGTATGCCAGCCGCGTCCGTTCGCATGCGCGACGATGATGGCGCCGGGATGCACCTTGCTGAGTATCGTCTCGGCGACGGCCTTTGCCGAGCGATGCGGATCGGGATCGCCGGTGATCAAATCCCACTGAATGGCGTAGAGGCCCTGATCGGCCGCCGCGGCAAGCGCCTCCGCGTCGCAAGTACCGTAGGGAAAGCGCAATAGGGTCATGCGCTCAGGCACTGGCCGATCGCCTGATGCGGGGGTCGCGCATTGTCTTGTCGTTAGGGCCTTGCGTGCGCGACTGTAAGCCGCTTCGGTGAGAGCGATCTCGTCCTTCAGCGCCTCGCCGTTCAGCCTCGACATGTCGAGATGGCGCAAACCGTGGCTGCCGATCTGGAAATTCGGATCGGCCATCAGTTGGGCCGTCCGCTCCGGATGCGTCTCCATCCATTTGCCGCCGGCGAAGAAGGTCGCCTTCACGCCTTCCGCGCGCAGAAAATCGACGATGCGCCCGTCATAGCCGGCAACGCTGCCCTCGGTCTCGCAAAGGTCGAAGGTGAGCGCGATCAACTTCACTCCGGCGGGAAGCTCGACCCCTCTGATGGAGCCACGCATGCTCTCGGGTACCGGCAATGCAGCAGGGAGCGGCTCTTGCCGCAGCGCCGTGAGGTCGAGCTTGGCATGATTATGCTGCGGCTTGATCTCGCTGGCGGTGCCTGCGAGCGCTTGCGGCGTAAAGCAGCGGTCGAGCAGGCTGGCGTTCTCGACGGCAATCGCGGGGGCTAAGCCGCCCAGCGTGACACAGAACAACGCAACACCGAGACCGCGATCCATGGCCGTGCAACCGCCCCGTTTTGGCCCCGCATGGAGCGCGCGCAGGCCTTGCGGCGTCAATCGCTCAAGAGGTCGCGGATGCCGCTAGGGCAGATGGTCGCTCGGCGGCTCGAGCGGCGTGGCTTGCGAGACCATTGGACAGTCGAGCGTCTTCTCCAATGCCTCGACCAGCTCGTCCTCGGAGTTGGCCCGCGCGTAGAGGCCGTGATTCTCGTCGGCGAGGCACATCAGGTCCATGACGCTGCTGCCGCCGGTCCAGGAGAAGCCCTCATAGCGGAAGGCGATGACATGGACGGTCAGCTGGTTGCCGAGCAGATGCAGCTGCTTGCCCAGCGTACAGGGCTGACCCCCGCATGTCTCCTCGCCGTCGGTCACGACAACGATCACGCCGGGCTTGGCGCGGTAGTTGAGCACTTCCGCCGCCTGTTCGACCGCCGAGGTAAGCGGCGTCTTGCCGGCCGGCACGAGCGCGTTCACCGCGTTCATGATCATGGTGGCGGCGTCGGGCGTCGGCTTGAGGTCGAGCTTGACGTTGCACTGATTGTACGGGCCTGGGCCGTAGGTGATGAGGCCGACCCGCCGATTCTTGGTGGCCGTCGGCAGAACCTGTGCGAGCGCGGAGCGTACCTCGTCGATGCGCGCCCTCGAATTGGGGATGCCGAGCGTCTGATTTCCCGACATCGAGCCCGAGGCGTCGAACACGATCATGGCGTCTTCGGTGCAGGGCGACGGCTTCTTCTCCTCGGCGCCGCTGGCAGGCAGACTTCCCGTCAGCACGGCTGTTAAGGCTAGGATTCTAAGACGAAAATTACGATTCGTGGCAAGCCGGCTGCCAATCGATCCTGCAATCATTGCTCAATCTCCCGAGACACTTGCCGACTTTAGCGCAAGAATCCGGCCTGCGAAGTGCTTTCGTGCCGCATCCCAATCGATTTGCCACTCGGTTGCGGGCAGGCCGTTTAACCTTTGCCTTTGGTGCGGGTCTGGCCAGGCGCGGCGTGGCGCTCGAGAAATTCGATCATTTGGCTCGCCACATCGACGCCGGTCGCCTTTTCCAGGCCCTCGATGCCTGGTGAGGAATTAACCTCGAGCACCAGCGGGCCGCTTTTCGAGCGCAGCATGTCGACGCCGCAGACATTCAGCCCGAGCGTACGGGCCGCCCTGACTGCCGCGCTTCGCTCTTGCGGCGTGATGCGCACCATCTCGCCCGCGCCGCCGCGATGCAGGTTCGAACGGAATTCGCCAGTCGGGCCCGAGCGCTTCATCGCCGCCACCACCTTCTCGCCGATGACGAGCGCGCGGATGTCGGTGGCGTCGGCCTCCTTGATGAATTGCTGCACCAGAATGTTGACATTCACGCCCTGGAACGCCTCGATCACCGACTTGGCGGACTTGACCGTCTCGCCGAGCACGACGCCGATGCCTTGCGTGCCTTCAAGCAGCTTGATCACCACCGGAGCGCCGCCAACGAGATCGATGATGTCCTCGGCCTGCTTCGGATCGTGGGTGAAGGCCGTGACCGGTAGCCCGATGCCGCGCCGCGCGAGAAGTTGGAGGCAGCGCAGCTTGTCGCGCGAGCGGCCGATCGCCACCGACTCGTTCAGCGGATAGACGCCCATGACCTCGAACTGGCGGAGCACGGCAAGTCCATAGAACGTCACCGACGCGCCGATACGCGGGATCACCGCGTCGAAATCCTCTAGCTGCCGCCGGCGGTAATAGAGGGTAGGGCGCCGCGACGTGATGTTGATCGAGACCCTGAGCGTGTTGACGACCTCGATGTGATGGCCGCGCTCGCGCGCCGCCTCGCAGATGCGCCGGTGGCTGTAGAGGTGCGGATTGCGTGCGAGCAACGCGATCTTCATGGAGGGCCCATAAGGTGTCGGAGATAGTCTGGTCTATCGCAGCAATCGGCCTGCCTTGAGCGGAGTAAGCTTGCGCCTGCGGCGAGGCTGCGGCGCCCGTGCGCCGAGCAGATAAGAGCGCCCGGGCTCGATCAATGCGCGCCCCTCGAGCGCGGTGCGGCCGAGCAGCATGCGAAAGCCCATCTGGTCGCGATTGGTGAGCGCGAGCTCGATCGGCCAGATCTCGTCGCCAAGCTTGACCAGGGTCTTGATGATGTAGCGGCGCTCGACCCCGCCGCCTGAGTTGCGCACCGTGCGCTCGTCGATGGCGCGCGCCTCGCACGTGACCTTCCTCGCTTCGCTCCGCTGCATCGGATGCAGCTCGAAGCGGATCCAGAGCGCGCCGCCACGGCGGAACGGCTCGATGCGATAGGCGTGCAGCGCGCTGGTCCGGGCGCCGGTATCGACCTTGGCCTTGATGGCGCCGACGTTAAGTTGGGGCAGCCCGACCCATTCGCGCCAGCCGATCTTGAGCGGCTCTTTTGGGGTGGGACGTGCTTCCATGAGGGCAAAAAGACGGCGCGGGTGGAATTCGGTTTTGCTTGATTTAGCACAGCGGGAAATCTTTGGCTTTGCTTCTATGCAGAGGGGGACTCGCCTATAGTAAGCATGGTGAACGCCTGCGCGGGGGATCGCGAGCATGGGCAGGAACCAGCACGTCGTGAGCATTGGCGAGCGCTGGGCGGTGAAGGCCGAAGGCGCGGTTGAGCCGTTTGCCCTGTTCAAGACCCAGAGCGAGGCGTGGGAGAAGGCGAAATCGGTCGCGCGGAAGGAGCGCTCCGAGGCGTTGCTGCACGGAAAGAACGGGCAGATCCGCGCGCGCAACAGCTACGGCCACGACCCAAGAAGCAGCAACGGTTGATTGGCTCAGGGGCTGAAGATCAAGGCCACATAGACGATGAACAAGAGCAGGTGCACGACGCCCTGGAGCACGTTCGTGCGCGCGCCGCCGAAAGTGAGCCCGCTGACGAACAGCGTCAGGATCAGGAGCACGGTCTCCACCTGATCAAGCCCGAGATGCACCTTGCAGCCGGTCATCAGTCCGATGATCAGCGCCGCGGGAATGGTGAGCCCGATCGTGGCAAGCGCCGAGCCGAGGCATACATTGACCGCTCGCTGGAGCTGGTTGGCCAGTGCGGCATGGAAGGCGGTGAGCCCCTCGGGCGACAGCACGAGAATGGCGATCAGCACGCCGCCGAGCGCGTCGGGCAGGTCGAGATCCTCGATGCCGAAATCGACGATGATGGCGAGGAACTGCGCGAGCAGCACGATGGGCAGGAGCGTGAGCAGAAGCAAGGCCACGTGGCTGGCGAGCGATCCGCGCGCCTCGGTAAGCTCCGCGCGGCAGGCGTGGTCGCCATGGCCGTTACCGGCCGGCTCGGCGAAGAAGGCGCGGTGCCGCATTGTCTGGACGATGACGAACACCACATAGAACAGGACCGTGATCGAGGCGAAAAGCACCGCTTTCAGCGGCGCCTCACTCGGATCAGGCGCGGTCTTGGTGTAGTTCGGAATGATCAGCGCGAACACCGCGAGCGAGGCGATAACCACGAGAAAGGCGCGCGCGCCCGCGAGATTATATTCCTGCTCCCAATAGCGCATGGCGCCAAGCAACAGCGCCGCGCCGACCATGCCGTTCAGCCCGATCATCAGCGTGGCGAACATCGCGTCGCGTGCCAGTGTCGGGTTGGCCTCGCCATGCAGCATGATGGCGGCGAGCAGCGACACCTCGATCACGGTCATCGACAGGGTGAGCACAAGCGTGCCGTAAGGCTCGCCGAACCTCTCGGCGATCGCTCCGGCATGGCGCACGGCGCTGAACGCGCACCACATCATGGTGCCGAACAGCCAGAGAAAGAGCAGCGCCGTGAGCGGAATGTTGTGCAGGTCGCCGAACAGCTCCCGCCGGAAGAGATAAGCGAGCACGACGCTCACCATCCCCGCGACCGCCGGCGCGGCGGGGCCGAGCCCGGCGCGGAGCCCGCTTCGCTCGGCGCGCGGAAGCACAAACGTCTCGTGCTGATTCATGGGAGCTCCCGTCTCCCCCGGCCCGCCACAAACTCAGCATTCTTCGAGGACATGGATGAGGCAGTTGCCGCATGGGCGGCGTTTTGCCGCGAGACTATTTGCCCGCTACCGCGGACCACTTCCGCCCGCTCGACCGTTGCCAACCTCGCTCAGTAATCTTCCGCTAACCCGCTCGCAGAGATTCATTTACCGCGTTGGCGAATTTTGCCGCGCGCACAAGCCTCGTATAGGGCCGTTTATTTCCACCTCTCATGCGACGCTCCTCCTCAATAATGGGAGGCGCTTATGGACCGGAAAACACGGGCCATGCGAGCTGCGTTGGTCGGAACGACCACCGCGCTCTGTCTTGCTTCAACATTGCTGTTCGGCGCGTGCGCGATGAAGCTGCAGAATGACGACTTTCCCGTCATGCGGCTGACCAATCCGCCCGCGGCCGACGCGCAACCCTCGGAATAGCCAGGCTCGTTCTCAGGGGGTTGTGATGAGATTTCTTGTAGGCGCGCTCGCGCTCGCCATTCTCGGCGTGCTCGTGGGAATGCCGGCGGCCTTCGTGCTCGGCTGGGCGCCGTTGAGCGCGACCAATCGGCAAAGCGAAAGCACCACGGCTAAGGACGTACCTGCGTCTGCCTCGAAATCGAGCGGCGAAACGGCCGTGACGGTTCGGCCGAAAGGGAGCTTCTCCTAGCCGACTCGCCAGCCTTCATGTAAAAGCCCTTTACATGAATCCTTCAGATCGCGGCTGGCGCCGGCCCCGCTCTTATCATCATGGCAACCTCAAAGAGGTGCTGCTCGAAGCGGCGCGCAAGCTGATCGAGCAATATGGGCCCGCGGGTTTCAGCCTCACCGAAGCGGCGCGGCTCGCCGGGGTCAGCCCCGCCGCGCCCTATCGGCACTTCCGCGATCGTGACGCGCTGCTGGCCGAGGTCGCCAGGCACGGCTTCGAGCGCTTCGCCGCGCGGCTCGACCTGGCGTGGAACAACGGCGTGCCGACGCCACTCTCGGCCTTCGAGAATCTCGGCAAGGCTTATCT
>JBAUOI010000210.1:0-6924 GCA_049579665.1 Methyloceanibacter sp. | reverse complement strand
TCGCGGGCCTCGTGGGTCGCATCAGCGCGGCGCCGATCCTGTTCGACGCGTTTGCGCGGATGGGCCAAGGCTTCCAGCCGCTGCCTTCGATGCCGAAAGGCGCGATCGTCGCGTCGACCGCCAAGCTGCCGCCGCCGCTGCAACGCTTCGCGCCGGGCGAGAGCGCGGGTGAGGCGATGGCGCCAAAGGTGCACATCGTGTTCCCGCCGAACGGCGCGAGTCTCGAGCTGGCCGGCGTCATCGGCGAGAAGCCAGACCCGATCGCCATCAAGATCTCAGGCGGCATCCCTCCCCTCAACGTGCTGATGAACGGCATGCCGCTCGCCGCCAAGAAATCGGCGCGCACGCTGTTCTTCGAGCCGGACGGTCCGGGCTTCGTGCGACTGACGGTGACCGACGCGACCGGCGCGGCCGACAGCGTCGTGGTCCGCCTGCAATAAAGCGGTGGTCACCGCGTCCCTCAAGTCCCTCGCCGTCCCGGTCGGCATCGAGCCGATGGAGGCAAGGCTCGTCAGCGAGCTCCCAAACGAGTCGGGCTGGCAGTTCGAGCCGAAATGGGATGGCTTCCGCTGCCTTGCGTTTCGCGCCGGCGATCGGGTCGATCTCAGGGCGAAATCGGGTAAGCCGCTCGGGCGCTATTTCCCGGAGGTCGTCGCCATGTTGGCCGGCCTCAAGCCAGACCCGTTCGTGATCGACGGTGAGCTGGCGGTCCCCGTGGACGACACGCTCTCCTTCGATGCGCTGCAAATGCGCATCCATCCCGCCGAAAGCCGCATCAAGAAGCTCTCGGTGGAAACGCCGGCGATTCTCATCCTGTTCGATATGCTGCTCGACACCAAGGGCAACAGCCTGATCGAGGAGCCGTTGGTCAAGCGCCGCGCGGCGCTCGAACGCTTCTTCAAGGCGGCGCGACAGACCGAGGGGCTGAAGCTCTCACCCTACACGTCGGATCAAGACGAGGCGCGGCGCTGGCTCGACAGCGCGCGCGGCGCGCTTGACGGCGTGATCGCCAAGCGCGGTAACGGCCCGTATCTCCCGGGCGAGCGGGCCATGCTCAAGGTCAAGCGCCTGCGCACGGCGGACTGCGTGGTCGGCGGCTTCCGCTATGAGTCAAATAGCCGCGAGGTCGGATCGTTGCTGCTCGGTCTCTATAACGACGAAGGCAAGCTCGATCATGTCGGCTTCACCGCGACCATCACCAACGCCGAGCGCCCTGCCCTCACCAAAAAGCTTGAGGCGCTGATCGCGCCGCCCGGCTTCACCGGCAAGGCGCCGGGGGGTCCGAGCCGCTGGAGCACCGAGCGCAGCGGCGAATGGGAGCCGGTGAAGCCGAAGCTCGTGCTCGAGGTGCGTTACGATCATGTCACCGGCGACCGATTCCGCCACGGCACCAAGCTGGTCCGCTTCCGTCCCGACAAGGCGCCGAAGCAATGCACCTTCGAGCAGATCGCGCCACAAACCATGCCCAGAAACGTCAAGCTTTTGCTTGGCTAAGGGCCCGGTCTCGCCAATCGAGCGCCGGATTGCGCGCTTAAGTTCGAAGCTTGGGAGGGGCGGTCAACCTGAAGGAGACCTCCCCATGCAGAAATACGCAATCGCGGCCGCTCTCAGTCTTGCGCTGGCTACTCCGGCGCTGGCCGCCCAGTACTACGTGGCGCTCGATAGCTCGACGAAGCAGTGCCAGGTGGTGGCGCAGAAGCCGGACGGCACCATGATGAAGATGGTCGGCAGCGGCGCCTATAAGAGTGAGGCAGACGCCGAGAAGGCGATCCAAAGCCTCACCGAATGCAACAGCTAAATTAAGATTCGACTCGAACTTGACGCCCGGCCAGCGCGCCGGGCGTCCTTTCGAATCCCCCGCGTCGGCATGTCGCGCCGATACGTCAACGCCGCGCCACGAAGGCGTGCAGGCTTGAGCCCGCGCGAAGTTGCAAGCGCATCAATGGCTTCTTGTCTCGGGGCTGCTTCACGCAAACCGTCGATAGGCCGAACTGTCGCGCGACGCTTTCACCCGCGACACTCTTCCGCGCCATCCCGTCAAAACCCAGGCGAATTGCGGGCGTTCGTTCGCCATCCTTGGAGGAGGAAATCCCCAAGGAGAACTCAAACTCAGGCAAGGAGAACCACGCCATGAAAACTATCGTCTCGCTCGTCGTCGCCCTCGGCCTCGCCGCCGGAGCCGCCGCGCCCGCTTTCGCCGCCGACAGCCCGAAGAACAAAGCCGATTGCGAGAAGAACCACATGAAGTGGGACGCCACGGCGAAGAAGTGCAGCAAGTAACTTCCTGAGGCGCGACTCGCGGCCCCAGCGACAACGTTCCCCGGGATGCCGCCAAAGACGCGCCGCAAGAGAGGCAAACACTCAACTCATCTCTCGGAGAGGAAATCTCAACGAGGTTCATCAAGGAGAACGACGATGAAGAAATATCTGATTGCCGGCCTGCTGGTCGCCGGTTTCGTCACGCCAGCCCTCGCCGCGACCGAGTATTACGTGGCGCAGGACAGCTCGAGCCACAAATGCTCGGTCGTGTCGAAGAAGCCCGACGGCACCAAGCAGATCATGCTCGGCACCGATGGCTTCAAGACGAAGTCCGAGGCGCACAACGCGCTCAAGGGCATGACCGAGTGCAAGGCTTAAGCTTTGGACTAACCCCCGGGACGCGGACGCCTAGCCGCTAGCCAGGCGTCCGCTCCACTTACCGCCTCGAAGCTCCGCTGACAGCGACGTCCCCACGGGCTTTGAGGCGGTTTTTTTGATCTTATCAGTTGGGAGAGTTTTGCGTAGGCGCTGGGTAAAGCCGGTAGCGGCGCGGACGAATCGCGATGGGACCCGAGATTTCCAGGCCAAAGTCGGCGGGAAGCTCGATCTCGACACGGTCGCTGCGGCCCACCACTTCGAGATCGAGACGACGCGCGCCGCCATGGCGCCTGATCCCCTGAACGGTTGCCGGGATCGCGCCCGCCAACTCGTCGCCAATCTCGACATCGTGCGGGCGGAAGAACAGCTGGGCTGGGCCCGAAGCCAGATCGTCCGTCGCAAGATCCAGGGAATGACCATCGATCCAGGCTTTGCCATTGTCGATGCGCACCGGAAGCGTGCTCGATTCCCCGATGAAGGCGTAGACGAAAGGCGAGTTCGGCTGGTCGTAGATCTCGTCGGGCGTGCCGATCTGCTCGATCCTGCCCTGGTTCATCACCACCACCCGGTCGGCTAGCTCGATCGCTTCCTCCTGGTCATGGGTGACGAACACGGTGGTGTGGCCGGTCTTGTTGTGCATCTCCACGAGCCAGCGGCGAAGGTCGCGCCGCACCTTGGCGTCGAGCGCGCCGAACGGCTCATCGAGCAGCAGCACGCGGGGCTCGATCGCCAGCGCCCGGGCGAACGCCACGCGCTGCCGTTGACCGCCGGAGAGCTGCGAGGGAAAGCGCTTCTCGAGACCCGAGAGCTGCACGAGGTCGAGCAGCTCGAGCGCGCGCCGCTTGATCTCCTTGCGGCTCGGCCGCCGGGACCAGGGCCGCACCCGCAAGCCAAAACCGATATTCTCCAACACCGTCATGTGCCGGAACAGCGCGTAGTTCTGGAACACCAGCCCCACGTTGCGCTCCTGCACGGTGAGTTTCAGCGCGTCTTCCCCGTCGAACAGCACGCGGCCAGAGGTCGGCACGTCGAGGCCGGCGAGAATGCGCAGCAGCGTGGTCTTGCCGGAGCCTGACGGCCCGAGCAGCGCCACGAGCTCACCGGCGGCAATATCGAGCGAGACCCCGTGCAGCGCGGGCGTCGTGCCAAACACCCTGACGACGTTCTCGATCGATACGTCCACGGTCTTGTCCCAGTGCGGTTCCGTCACGCCTCGCTCCCGCCGAATTACCGGGTAGTTCACCGCATTTGTGACCCGAGCGTCCATGGCTTTCTCTCTTGGGTTTGACTTTGCTAATGCCGACGTGACGCCGCGATCTGATCGGCGTAGCGCCATTCGAGCGTGATCTTGATGACGAGCGTGACGAGGGCGAGCAGCGCGAGCAGCGAGGCCACCGCGAAGGCGGCGGCGAAATTGTATTCGTTGTAGAGAATCTCCACATGCAGGGGCATGGTGTTGGTCTTGCCCCTGATATGGCCGGAGACGACCGACACGGCGCCGAACTCGCCCATGGCGCGCGCGTTGCAGAGCACCACCCCGTAAAGCAGCGCCCAGCGGATATTGGGCAAGGTCACCCTGAAGAACGTCTGCCAGCCGCTGGCGCCGAGCGACAAAGCTGCTTCCTCGTCCTGTGTGCCTTGCTCCTGCATGAGCGGAACCAGCTCGCGGGCGACGAACGGGAAGGTGACGAAGATGGTGGCGAGTACAATCCCGGGAAGCGCGAAGATGATCTGGATATTCTCGCTCTGGAGCCAAGGGCCGAGATAGCCCTGCAAGCCGAACAGCAGCACGTAGATCAGCCCCGAGATCACCGGCGAGACCGAGAAGGGAAGATCGATCAGCGAGTTCAGCAGGCTCTTTCCTCGGAACTCGAATTTGGCGATGGCCCATGAAGCCGCGAGCCCAAAGATCACGTTAGCGGGGACGGCGATGGCGGCGACAAGCAATGTCAGCTTGATGGCGGCGACGGCGTCGGGCTCGGTGATGGCGGCGACATAAGCGCCGACGCCGGCGCGGAAGCCTTCGAAGAAAACAGCCGCCAGCGGCAGCAGCAGGAACAGCACCAGAAAGATCACCGCGACGGCGATCAAGATAATGCGCACCGGAAGCCGTTCGGTAGTGACGGCGAGCCCTCGCGGCGCCGGAACCAGGAGAGGTGCAATGGCGGCGTCGGTCATTGGCCGAATCTCCGCCTTGCCCAAGCCTGCACGAGATGCACGAACAACAGGATGCCGAAGGAGATCAACAGCATCGCCGTGCCGATGGCGGCGGCCTGCGGATAGCTGAACTCCTCCAGCCTGATGATGATGAGAAGCGGGGCGATCTCCGACACCATCGGCAGATTGCCGGCGATGAAAATCACCGACCCGTATTCGCCGACGGCGCGGGCCAGCGCCAGTGCGAAGCCGGTCAAGATCGCCGGCAAGAGCGAGGGCAGAATCACGTGGAACACGGTTTGACGCCGATTTGCGCCGAGCGTGGCGGACGCTTCTTCGAGCTCGCGGTCGAATTCCTCGAGCACCGGCTGCACGGTGCGCACCACGAAGGGAAGGCCGATGAAGATCAGCGCAATGGCGATACCCGTCGGCGTATAGGCGACCTTGATGCCGAGTGGCGCGAGCAAGCCGCCGATCCAGCCATTCGGGGCATAAAGAGTAGTCAGCGCGATGCCGGCCACGGCGGTAGGCAGCGCGAAGGGAAGATCGACGAAGGCGTCCAACAGGCGCCGTCCCGGGAAGCGATAGCGAACCAGTACCCAGGCGATGATCACGCCGAAAAAGGCATTCACCGTCGCGGCGATAAGGGAGGTGAAGAAGCTGAGGCGGAGCGCGGCAAGGGTGCGCGGCCCGGTGACCACCTCCCAAAAGCCGGCAAAGCCCAAGCTCGCCGACTTGAGTACAAGCGCGGCGAGCGGGATGAGAACGATCAGGCTCAGATACGTCAAAGTGAAACCGAGCACCAACCCGAAACCCGGGATGGCGCTCGGTCGCTTCAACGCAAGGCCGCGGGCGCCGGCCATGTGCGTTTACCCTCTGTTGCTAGTTTGTCGACTTCGGCTGATAGACCTGGTCGAAGATGCCACCCTCATCGAAATGCTTCGGTTGCGCCTTGGCCCACCCGCCGAACAAAGGATCGTCGATCGAGACGAGCTTCACGTCGACGAAGCGCGCGAGATCTTTCGGGTCGGCCGACTTCGGATCTGACGGGCGATAGTAGCTATGGGCGATCAGCTTCTGCGCCGCGGGCGTATAGAGGAAGTTCAGATAGGCCTCGGCCACTTTGCGCGTGCCCTTGGCATCGACCACCTTGTCGACCACGGTGACCGGCGGCTCTGCCTTGATGGAGAGCGACGGCACGACGATGTCGAATTTGTCGGCGCCAAGCTCGTCGAGCGCGAGGAAGGCCTCGTTCTCCCAAGCGAGCAGAACGTCGCCGATGCCGCGCTGAGCGAAGGTGGTGGTGGAGCCCCGCGCGCCGGTGTCAAGCACCGGCACATGCGCGTAGAGATCCTTGACGAACTGCTTGTTCTTCTCCTCGTCGTGCCCGAACTTCTGATCCGCCCAAGCCCACGCCGCGAGATAGTTCCAACGCGCGCCGCCCGAGGTCTTCGGGTTCGGCGTAATGACCTCGACACCGTCCTTGGTCAGGTCACCCCAGTCCTTAATGCCTTTCGGATTTCCTTTGCGGACCAGGAAAACGATAGTCGAGGTGTAGGGCGATGAATTGTTGCCGAGGCGCTTCTGCCAATCGGCGTTGATCAGGCCGGTCTTGGCGATCTGGTCGATGTCGCTCTGAAGGGCGAGGGTTACGACATCCGCCTGGAGGCCGTCGATGACGGCGCGGGCCTGCTTGCCGGACCCGCCATGGGACTGGTCGATGGTGACCTTGTCGCCGCCCTTGGCGGCCCAATCCTTGATGAAAGCCTCGTTGACGGCTTTGTAAAGCTCACGGGTCGGGTCGTAGGAAACGTTGAGCAGGGTGGTATCGGCGAGCACGGCGCTCGCCGCGGAGGCTGTAAGGATAAAGGCCGCGCCGGCGGCAAGGGTGCTGCGAAGTCGGGTCATCACTCGATCTCCTCTTGGATAACACCCTAAACTCTATCTATTTGGTAGTGTTTATCAAGAACGGACCATACCAAAATTCCCGCTTGGGTAAAGTGGTTCGCTGCAAAGATCGGGTGCCAAGGGAAAAGCTTTTCCCGTGGGGCGTCACATCGGTCAGATTTGAGAAAAAATTCGCGCGGCTAATGGAGGGGCTGGGCTTCCCTCACCAACGGCTCGGCCCCG
>JBAUOI010000209.1:0-1799 GCA_049579665.1 Methyloceanibacter sp. | reverse complement strand
GCGAGGAGATCGGCGGTTACAAGCTGTCGACGCTCTATGCCAATCTCGCACGGCTCGACGCCAAGTCGGTGCTGGTTCTGCTGGAGACCGATTACGGGCGGGATCACGGGCCCTTGGTGCTGCCGCCCAACCTGCCTGAGACGATCAACACCGCGCTGCCGCGGGCGCCGCTGCCGTCGCTGACGGTGCTCGCCGCGTCGGACCGCGGGCAACGCACGCTGATCGACGTGACCTACGATATCGGCCTGTTTACCCGCTATGTGATCGAGGGACTCGCCGGCAACGCCGACCTGCCGCCCATCGGCAATGGCGATGGCGAGCTCGACAGCGCCGAGATCTATGCCTTCACCGCCGCTTATGTCGATCTTTCGGCGCGCAAGACGTTCGGCATGCTCCAGCATCCGGTCTATTACGGCACCGCCACCAATGTGCTCGCCAGCCGGGCCGCGCCCGAAGCGCCCGAGTGATTCGGCGCGGGCTCGCCCTCTCGTAGGAAACTGCTCACGGCTTAGGCAGCGTCCTGCGACCAAATTGTTGGGGGAGCGGCGGAAAAGCGCTTTACATTGCCTCCAGGATTTCTTACGGGACGAAGAGGCTCGTAGGCGATCTCGCTCAAGGGCAGCACTGACAATTTCAATCTCGTGTGGGAGTAGACATGGGATGGACGTTTTCACTTCTGCCACCGACTTTCTCCGCGATCGCCAACCAGAGCGGCCGGTCCTTGCGCTAAGGCCGCATGCCGCTCGCCGCGCGGCGAATTGGTTTATCGCCAACTTCCCCGGCCGTGTGCTCTACGCCGCCAAGGCGAACGACGCGTCCGTCATCATTGATGCTCTGGTGGAGGCCGGCATCAACGCCTTCGACGTGGCGTCCCTGGTGGAGATCGAGCGCGTGGCGCGGATCCCCGATGCCGAGCTCTATTTCATGAATCCGATCAAGTCGCGCGGAGCGATCGTGCGCGCCTATCGCGATTACGGCGTGCGAAGATTCGCCTTCGACAGCGACGAGGAGCTGGACAAGATCGTGCAGGAGACCGGCGGGGCGAATGACCTCGACTTGTTCCTCCGCGTGGCTTGCCCCAACACGCACAGCCTCATTCCGCTCGAAGGCAAGTTCGGCGTGTCGAGCCAAGAGGCGCCGGCCCTGTTGCTGCGCGCCCGCCAGATCGCGCACCGGCTCGGCATCACCTTCCATGTGGGGTCGCAAGCGGTGGTTCCGGCGGCCTTCGGCGAGGCGATCCAGCAGGTCGGGCAGTTGATCGTCGGGTCGGGTGTCTTGGTCGATGCCGTCGATATCGGCGGCGGTTTCCCGAGCCGCTACCCGCACTCAGACCCGCCGGAGCTGGCGAACTTCATGGAGGAGATCGTCCGCGCCGCCGCCGAACTCGCGGTCAAGCATTCCTGCGAGCTTTTGTGTGAGCCCGGCCGCGCGCTGGTGGCCGAAGCCGAGTCGGTGATCGTGCGGGTCGATGCCCGCCGCGGCAACGCGCTCTATGTCAATGACGGCGCCTTCGGCACTCTGTTCGACGCCGCCTATTCGGGCTTCCGCTTCCCGGCCCAGCTGGTCGCGACCTCGCGCCGCAAGCAAAAACCGCTCGCCGAGTTCGCGCTGTATGGGCCGACCTGCGACAGCTCGGACTATCTCCCCGGACCCTTCGTGCTGCCGGAATGCGTGGGCGAGGGCGATTATATCGAGATCGGCCAGATCGGCGCCTACGGCCGGGTGTTGGCGAATCATTTCAATGGGTACGGCGAATACGATGAAGTGATTCTGACGGATGAGCCGATGCTCTCGATGTA
>JBAUOI010000208.1:0-13975 GCA_049579665.1 Methyloceanibacter sp. | reverse complement strand
CTGTAGCGTGGAGAGATCGCGGGCCAGCTCCCGGCCGATCAGGTCGTCGCGGGTGGCGAGAAACTGCCCGAGCTTGATGTAAGAGGGCCCAAGCGAGGTCAGTGCGTCGGAGAGCTTAGCTTGGTTCGCTTGCTCGGCCGCGCCGTTGTTGCGGAGCGGCGAGGTGACGCGGGCGAACAGCGCAAGCGGCCCCGGCAGGCTCGCATCGTCCGGCAGCACGCGCGCGCCCGACCAGGCCAGCACGGCGCCGGCCTTGGTCAATCGAGCCATATTGGCGATCGCTGTCACGTCAATTGCCTCATCATAGTCGCCAGGCTGAGTGGATGGCCGCGATGCCGCCGGTCAGGTTGCGGTAGCGCACGCGCTCGAAGCCCGCATTCTCGATCAGACGCATGAAGGTCTTCTGATCGGGGAAGCGGCGGATGCTCTCCACCAGATAGCGATAGGCGGCGCTGTCGCCGGCGACAAGCCCGCCAAGCGCCGGGATCGCGTTGAAGGAATAGGCGTCATAGAGCGTATCGAGCAACGGCACCTCGACGCTGGAAAACTCGAGACAAAGGAACCGGCCGCCGGGCTTGAGCACGCGAAACGCCTCTGACAGCGCCGCCTCGATATGCGTGAGATTGCGCATGCCGAAGGCGATCGTATAGGCGTCGAAATTCCGGTCGTCGAAGGGCAAAGCCTCGGCATTGCCCTGCACGAAGCTGAGCCTGCCGCTCTCGCCTTCCGCTCTCGCTCGGCCGACCTCAATCATCTCGGTGCTGATGTCGCAGATCACGGCGGAGGCGCCGGGGCCGGAAGCCTGGAGCACACGCAAAGCCACGTCGCCGGTGCCTCCCGCGACATCCAGCAGCGCGTAAGGAACCGCGCTTTTCGGCGGCGCGAGCCAGGCAACCAGGTCGTTTTTCCACAGCCGGTGCAGACCGCCCGACATCAGATCGTTCATCAGGTCGTAGTTCCGCGCGACCTTGGCAAAGACCTCATTCACAAGGCCTTGCTTGGCTTCCTCGCGAACGGGGGTGAAGCCGAAACTGGTTTTCGGCTGCGCGGTATCGGAGCTGTCGAGATCTTCGGACATTTGTCGTGGGGACAATAGCGCAAGGGCCAAGATCAGGCTATTGTTGCAGTGCAACGAGACTCTTCTGCACTGCGGCAATCGAAGGCGCGCCATGCCGGAACTGCCAGAGGTCGAGACGGTGCGCCGGGGATTGGAGCCCATCCTTGTCGGCAACGCATTTGCGCGCGTCGAGCAGCGGCGTCCCGATTTGCGCTTTCCCCTGCCGAAGCGCTTCGGCGAGCGGCTGTCGGGGCGAAGGATCGAGGCGCTCGACCGGCGCGCCAAATATCTGCTGGCGAGACTCGATGACGGCGAGGTGCTGGTGATGCATCTCGGCATGACCGGGCGCTTCACGATCGATCAAAACGGCAAGCTCGGCACATTCGTGCATGAGCAGCAGCAGGCGCCGAAGCACGAGCATATCGTCTTTCATCTCGGTGACGGCACCCAGATCCGCTACTCGGATGCGCGGCGCTTCGGCTACATGGATCTCATCCCGACGAGTACACTTGAGCAACACGCGCTGTTCAAAGGCCTCGGCATCGAGCCGCTCAGCCGCGCCTTCACCGCCCAATGGCTCGCCGCGCGTCTGAAGGGCAAGGCCACCTCGATCAAGGCCGCGCTGATCGATCAGAAGCTGATCGCCGGGCTCGGCAATATCTATGCCTGCGAGGCCTTGTTCCGAGCCGGCATCTCGCCGCTCAAGCTCGCGGGCTCGCTGGTCACCAAATCGGGCAAGCCGACTAAGAGGACCGAGGCTTTGGTCGCCGCGATCAAGGCGGTGCTCGAAGACGCGATCAAGGCCGGCGGCTCGTCGCTCCGCGACTATCGGCGCGCCAATGGCGAGCTCGGGGAATTTCAGCACCGATTCAGAGTCTATGGCCGCGAAGGCAAGCCCTGCTCAAGAAAAGGCTGCGGAGGAACCGTACGCCGCATCGTCCAAGGAGGACGCTCGACATTCTATTGTCCAACCTGTCAACGCTAGGGGACTGATACCGTCATGTTCTTGAACGTCTTCACCGCAAGGGAGCCCGAACCAGAGGGCGAGGCACCGAAAAAGAACGGCGCCTACGACACGATCCTCGTCTCGACCAAGGGCAAGGTCGGACTCATCACGCTCAACCGGCCGCACGCCTTGAACGCCCTCAACGCCGAGCTGATCGGCGAGGTCAACCTCGCGCTCAATGCCTTCGAGGCCGATCCGGGAATCGGCTGCATCATAATCACCGGCAACGAGAAGGCGTTCGCCGCCGGCGTCGACATCAAGGAGATGCACAAGAAGACCTTCGTCGAAGCCTATGGCAGCGATTTCCTCGCGCCGTTCGACCGCATCAGCCATTGCCGCAAGCCGATCATCGCGGCGGTGGCGGGCTATGCGCTCGGCGGCGGCTGCGAGCTCGCCATGGCCTGCGACATCATCCTTGCCGCCGACAACGCCGTGTTCGGCCAGCCGGAGATCACGCTCGGCATCATGCCGGGGAACGGCGGCACGCAGAGGCTGACCCGCGCCGTGGGCAAGGCCAAGGCCATGGAGCTTTGCCTGACCGGGCGGCGCATCGATGCCGAGGAGGCAGAGCGCTCGAACCTCGTGAGCCGGGTGGTGCCCGCCGCCGAATTGCTGGACGAGGCGATCAAGGTCGCCGACAAGATCGCCAATCTCTCGCAACACGCGGTGATGATGATCAAGGAGGCGATCAATCGCGGTTTCGCCACGACGCTCGCCGAAGGCACGCGGTTCGAGCGCGGCCAGTTCTATTCGCTGTTCGCCACCGAGGACCAGAAGGAAGGCATGGCGGCCTTCATCGAGAAGCGCAAGCCCGAGTTCAAGAACCGCTGACGCTTGGCTAGCGCACGGGAATCTGCGGTGGAGGCGATGCGGGCATCGCCGGCATGACGGCCATCGGCGGCGGAGACGCCTGGATCGCAGCCGGGTAGGACGGCATGGCGTCGGTCGGAAGTCCGCCGGAAGCGGCGGACGCGCTGCCTTCAAGCTCGCCGCCGAACTGCGACGGATCGGTGATGACGGACGGATCGGATTTCTCCGCCGTGGATGCCTTCAAGACCTCCGTCGCGACGTTCAAGACTTCCTCGATCTTGACCTTCGACGCCGGGTCGGGGTTGAGCGAAAGCGCCGTGGTGAAATCGCTTTGGGCGCTTGCGAAATCGCTCTCGGCCATGCGCAGCGCGCCTCGATTCCAATACGCATAGAAATTGGTGGGATCGATCTCGGCCGCCTTGTTCAGATCGGTCAGTGCCGGGACGAGTGCGCCCTTCTGCATGAGCAGGTAGCCGCGATCGCTGTAGAGATAAGAAAGCGCGCGCTCGGTGAACTTGCCGGAGGCAATGGCGCGGTTGCAGGCCTCGATGCCGTCCTTTCCGGTCAATTTCTCGCAAGCCCTGAAATCGGGATCGGATGAGGAGGCATCGCTTGCCGATCCCGCCATGCCGGCGGCGGCGCCGGCTTCGGCCGTCTTGCCGCCGACCATCGTAACGTCATCGGGCACAAGGGCCATTTGTTCCCGCGCCTGAATTTCGGGGTTCTCCGGCCACACGGGCTTGGTCAGAATAGCCGGACCGATGCTGGGAACTTCGGCGGGTGACGGCCCATGGCCGGGCCAAAGCGCCGCCCCTACGCCAACCGCGACGAGCACCGCGGCCGCCGCGGCTGCCGGCCAAATCCATCGCGGGGGCGGGGGCTTGTCGTCGTCCTCACCTTCCCCGCCATCGGCAGACTCGACCTCTCCCTCGTCCTCGCCCAGCAGCTTCGCCAGGCGGCCGATATGCGGGCCGAGCCTGCCGGGGAAAGCATCGATCCATTGCGTGCCCGAGATGAACAGCTCGAGCGCCGGGGCCGGCTCGACATTGGCGAGGCGAATGACAAAAATCGGCTTCTGCTTGCTTATGGCGCGCTCGACCTCGCGGGCGACGAAGCTCGAGCCGTTGGAGGCCTTGGACAGCACGAGGACGAAGGCCTTGGCGCTCTCAATGCCCCTGATGATCTCATCGCCGTAGGCGCGCCCCGCCGTCACATCGCGCGGGGCGATCCAGCATTTGAGTCCCCGCTCCTCCAAGGAAGCGGCGATCTCTTGCGCCTTCTTAGCGTCGGCCTTGAGCTTTGGAGCCTGTTTGGGTTTTCTTGCCGCCAAGGGGAACAGCTCGCGTTACAGGGCTACGGGGCCGCAAGCGATCATGGCGCGTGTACGCGCCTTGTCAACTCAACTGAGCCCAGCAATTTGAGCGCATTCAAGCCAGGAGCCTCACACCCGGTAATAGTCGCGATACCAGGCGACGAAGCGCTCGATGCCCTCCAGCAGAGGCGTTGCGGGCTGGAAGCCGGTCGCCTGTTTCAGCGCCTCGACGCTGGCATAGGTCTCCTCCACGTCGCCAGCCTGCTGCGGCAGGAGCTCGATCCTCGCCTTCCTGCCCAAAGCCTTCTCGATCGCGGCGATATAGTCGAGCAGCGCGACGGGGCTGTGATTGCCGATATTGTAGATCCGGTAGGGCGCCGACGAGGTGGCGGGGTCGGGCGCCTCAGGATTCCAAGCGGGATCCGGGGTCGCGACCGTGTCGAAGGTGCGCAAGATCCCTTCCACCGCGTCGTCGATATAGGTGAAGTCGCGGGCATGGTGGCCGTAGTTGAAGACCTCGATCGGCTCGCCGGCGAGGATCTTGCGGGTGAACAGGAACAGCGACATGTCGGGCCGTCCCCAGGGACCGTACACGGTGAAGAAGCGTAAGCCGGTCACCGGCAGCGCGAAGAGATGGGCGTAAGAATGCGCCATCAGCTCGTTGGCCTTCTTGGTCGCGCCATACAGGCTCACCGGATGATCGACGGGATCGCTCACATCGAAGGGAAGCTTGCGGTTCGCGCCATAGACCGAGCTCGACGAGGCATAGACCAGATGCTCGACCTCGTGGTGGCGGCAGCCCTCGAGGATATGCAGGAAACCGGTCAGATTTGCATTGATGTAGCTGTGCGGGTGGTCGAGCGAGTAGCGCACCCCCGCCTGCGCCGCGAGATGGATCACGCGCTTGGGCGTTTCCGCGGCGAAGGTCGCCTCGACCGCCGTCCGGTCGCCAAGATCGGCCTTCAGGAAGCGAAAACCCTCGCGCTCCTTCAACCGGGCGAGACGGGCCTCTTTCAGCGACACGTCGTAATAGGCGTTGAGATTGTCGAAGCCGATCACCTCGTGACCGCGGTCGAGCAACCGTGCCGCCGTGTGATAGCCGATAAAGCCGGCGGCGCCGGTAAGCAGGACCCGCATCGCGCTACTACTCTGCCCCTCTTTTGAAGTCGCGACAGAAGAGCCACCGACCTCCCGCTGTGTCAATTGTCAGGAAAGCCAGGGGTATGGGCCCCTTCCCGGTGCGGTTGACGCTTGTTGGGGCTCTCGCTATAGAGCACCCAATGTTTTCTGCCCAGCCGCCCTGGCTAGACCAGCGGCTTTAGGGGCCCTTCAAGGATCACATCATGGCTAACACCAAATCGGCCAAGAAAGCCGCCCGTCAGACCGTCCGCCGCACCGCGGTCAACAAGGCGCGGCGAACCAGGCTGAGAAGCTCCGTGCGCAAGGTGGAAGAGGCGATCGCCACCGGCAACAAAGCGGCCGCCGCCGCGGCGCTCAAGGAAGCCGAGCCGATCATCGCGCGCACCGCGCAGAAGGGCGTCGTTCACCGCAAGACCGCATCGCGGAAAGTCTCGCGGCTGGCCAAGCGCATCGGCGCCATGGGCTCCCCCTAACAAAAAAACCTCTCCTGTTGTTTCGCGGCAACAGACGGCGTGTGCAAGCCCACGCCGATCATGTCATTTCAACGAATATTTCAACTGCTTGTCGCGGAAGGCGCTGCGGTCGAAACGCAAAACGCCGAGCGCGATCGTCATCCCCAGAAAAAAATCGTGTGACATTGGGGTCGGCGCGGCCTCGCCACGCCGACGCGCTCACCGAGATTTCCGAGCGATTCACGCTGGCGCGACAGAGGCTTGCGAAATGGGGCTGAGGCCTTTGGCGACAAGGGCTCGCGACCTCTCACGCGCGGCCCGCTCGCTTGATCAGCGATGGGCGCATGTGTATAGTCCAATCATCCGAACGGGGCATTCCCCTCCTTCACAATTGAGTACCTTGGTCCTGGTCATTCCCGGGAAAGGTTTTCTTTGTCTTCAATGTGAAGAGGAGTGGAAATCTTGTGGAATATTGACGCGTAATCTGTGGGTGGTCGTGGTCTATTGTTTTGAAGAGCAACGACCTGTTGTAGCCAACACCAAATTTGTTCTTACGTCGAACTCTTGTCTTCAGGGGAGGACGTTCCTGTGAGCGCGCAGACCGGCGATAGAGCGGTCGGTGATGTCGACGTGGAGACGGTCTGGAAGACCCTCCAGTCGCAGCCCGGATCGCAGCTTGTCGATGTGCGCACGCGCGCCGAGTGGAGCTATGTGGGGATTCCGGATCTCGGACCTGTCGGCAAACGGACTGTCCTTGTAGAGTGGCAGACCTTTCCCGATCAGGCGGTGGACCCGCGCTTCGCGGAACGTCTGGCCGGAGAACTCAAGGCGCTTGGCGTGAAAGAGGACGACGACCTCTTCTTCATTTGCCGTTCGGGGAGCCGGAGCCTGGCAGCGGCCAAGGCGATGGCGGCGGTAGGGTATCGCGCGTGTCACAACGTCGCCTGCGGTTTCGAGGGACCGCTCGACGATGGCCGGCATCGCGGTGCCGTTGCGGGTTGGAAGGCGGCTGGTCTGCCCTGGCAGCAAAGCTAGGTGCGAGGCCGGTTGTAGGGACGGGTCATGACTGTCCGCGTCGATCTTGTTGACTGCTCATGTAACGTGCGTGCGGTGCGTAACGGCGCGAACCATAAGAATGGGAAAGAGCAGAAACCGTGGCACAGCAAGAGCAGTGCGCGCCAAGCGATGCTTGGGCGAGGGTCAAGAGCCGGTTACGCGCTGAGCTGGGAGAGGACGTCTTCGCCAGTTGGTTCAGAGGGGTCGAGGTCGAACAGGTGGACGACGATGTCGTGCATCTCACCGTGGCGACCCGCTTCCTCAGGAACTGGCTCCGCTCGCACTACTACGACTCCGTCTTAAGACATTCGCGCGGCGAATGGCCGAATGTGGAGCGCCTCGAGTTCAAGGTCAGGCAGCCGCATTTCGGCACCGAGACGCCTAAGGAAGCGCCGCGCCAACGGCATCCGCAATTTGAACCCGTGGCGGACGTCGCGCCGCTGCCGATGCCGCTGCGCACGGGCTATGGCGGCTTCGAGGGCTCGCCGCTCGATCCGCGCTTGAGCTTTGGCAGCTTTGTGGTCGGCGCCTCGAACCGGCTGGCTTATGCCGCCGCGCAAGAGGTGGCGGGCGCCTTTACCGCGCCGCAGCCCGTGTTCAATCCGCTGTTCGTGCACGGCAATGTGGGCCTGGGCAAAACCCATCTGCTGCATGCCATCTCCTGGGAGGTGAAGCAGCGCAAGCCCGAAGCGCAGGTGCTCTACCTCACCGCCGAGCGCTTCATGTCGGGCTTCGTGCAGGCGCTTCGCGCGCGCGACGCGCTCGCCTTCAAGGAGAAGCTCCGCAAGATCGATATTCTGCTGATCGACGACATGGAGTTCCTGCAAGGCCCAACCATCCAGCAGGAATTCTGTCACACGCTGAACTCGCTGATCGACGGCGGACGGCAGGTGATCGTCGCCGCCGACCGGGCGCCGACCCAGCTCGACAAGCTCGACATGCGCATGCGGTCGAGATTAGGCGGCGGGCTCGTCGCCGAGATCGGCGGCATGGATTACGAGCTCCGCCACAAAATCCTCGAGAAGCGCGCGACCGAGGCGTGTAGCGAGACCAAGGGACTCGACATTTCCGACATCGTGCTCGCCTTCCTCGCCGAGCGACTGACCGAGAGCGGGCGTGAGCTTGAAGGGGCGGTGCATCGCTTGCGCGCGAGCTTCCAGTTGACCGACGAGCCGGTGACGCTCGAGACCGCCGAGCAGATCGTTCGGGATCTGATGCGCGGGGCCGAGCCGAGGCGGGTGCGGATCGACGACATCCTGCGCACCGTATCGAAGCATTACGGCGTCAACCGCGGCGACCTGTTGTCGGGCCGGCGCAACCGCTCGATCGTAAGGCCGCGGCAGATCGGCATGTATCTCGCCAAGCTGCTCACCTCGCGCTCGCTGCCGGAGATCGGCCGCAGATTCGGCAATCGCGACCACACCACCGTACTGCACGCGATCCGCAAGATCGAACAGCTGATGAACGACGACAACCAACTCCGCGAGGAGATCGAGCTTCTGAAGCGCTTGCTGCGCGAATAGGGGGAAGGCGGTAGGGGGGCTTGGATCCCAAGCCAAGGCGTCCCCCCACCGCTCTTGCAAAATCAGCTCCGGCGCGTCAAGTTCGAGCCCTTGGGGTGCTTTCATCACGCCTTCGCCAAGGGTTGGACCGGAGCCAAAACGGGCTTCGGCCAGGCTTCTACGCACCGGCGGGAAACACTCTTTTTTGGGGTACTTGACCACCATGCGGCTCACCATCGACAAACCAGGCTTGGCACGCGCGCTTGCCCATGTCGCCAGCGTGGTCGAGCGGCGCAACACCATCCCCATTCTCTCCAATGTCCTCATCAGCGCGGCCCAGAACGAGCTGAAGCTGACCGCGACCGATCTCGACATGGAGCTGGTTGAGACGGTGCCCTGCAAGACCAAGGGCGAAGGCGCCACCACGGTGCCGGCGCATATGTTCCACGACATCGTGCGCAAGTTGCCGGAGGGGTCCGACATCGATTTGCTGCGCGACGGCGAGCAGGGGCGGCTTTCCATCACCTCGGGGCCGGCCCAGTTCTCACTCCAGACATTGCCGGCGGACGATTTCCCGGCGCTCAGCGTCGACGATCTCGGCCACAGTTTCATGCTGTCGGCAGGCGATTTGAAGCGCCTGATCGAGAAGACGCGTTTCGCCATCTCGACCGAGGAGACCCGCTATTATCTGAACGGGATCTATCTCCACTCGGCGCCTGGTGGCGGCAAGCCCATGCTGCGGGCGGTGGCGACCGACGGGCACAGACTGGCCCAGGTCGAGCTGCCGCTGCCCTCGGGCGCCAAGGACATGCCGGGCGTGATCGTGCCGCGCAAGACGGTGATCGAGCTGGCCAAGTTGGTCGAGGATGGCGAGGGCGAGGTGCGCGTGGAGCTTTCGCCGTCGAAGATCAGGGTGTCGACGCCCCGCGTCGTGCTCACCTCCAAACTGATCGACGGCACCTTCCCCGACTACGAGCGGGTCATTCCGCAAGGCAACGACAAGAAGATGGAGGTGGACAACGCCGCCTTCGCGCAAGCCGTCGATCGCGTGTCGACGCTGTCGAGCGACAAGGGGCGCGCGGTGAAGCTCACCATCTCCGACGGCAAGCTCACGCTGTCGGTCAACAATCCCGACAGCGGCAGCGCGACCGAGGAACTCCCCGTCGAATATGGCTTCGATCCGTTGGAGATCGGCTTCAACGCCCGCTATCTGCTCGATATTTCGGGCCAGCTGGAAAGCGGCACGGCCGAATTTCAGCTCGCCGATCCCGGCTCCCCCACCATGGTGCGCGACGGCAAGGATGCCTCCGCGCTCTATGTGCTCATGCCGATGCGGGTATGAGGGCTCGTCCTAAGGGAGACAGCGTGACCAAGGCGATCGCGGGCGAGACCGCGAAGACGCGCCTTTATGTCCGCACGCTCAAGCTCACCGATTTCCGCAACTATGCGCGCGCCGACCTCAAGCTCGACGCGCGGCCGGTGGTGCTGATCGGCGATAACGGCTCGGGCAAGACCAACCTGCTCGAAGCGGTCTCGCTGCTCGGTGCGGGCAACGGCTTGCGCTCCCGCCCCTATGCCGAGCTTTGCCGCAAGGACGGCGCCGGCGGTTTTGCCGTGGCGGCGAAGGTGGTGTCGCGCGAGGACGAGGTCGAGATCGGCACCGGCGTCCCTGCCGGCAGCATCGAGGAGAGCAAGGGGCGGACCGTGCGTGTCGCCGGCAAGGACGCGAGCGCCGGCGCGCTTTCGGAGCATGTGAAGCTGGTTTGGCTGATCCCCGCCATGGACGGCCTGTTCACCGGCTCGGCGTCTGAGCGGCGGCGCTTCCTCGACCGGCTCGTGCTCGCTGTCGATCCGAAGATGCGCAGCCCGCAAGGCCGCTACGACCGCGCCATGCGGCAGCGGAACCGGCTGTTCCAGATGCGCGAGGGGAGCCGCGCTCTGTTCGAGGGGCTGGAGGAGCAGATGGCCGAGGCCGGCACGGCCATCGCCGCCGCCCGGCTCGATGCCATCGCGCGGCTCGTCGGGCTGATCGAGCGGATGCGCGAGGCGCGAGGGCAAGGCCCCTTCCCTTGGGCAGAGATCGCGCTCGAAGGCCGGCTCGAGGAGGCGCTGTCGCGGCTGCCGGCGACCGAGGTCGAGGACGAATTTCGCGCCATGCTGAGCCAAGGCCGCGAGCGCGATCGCGCGGCCGCGCGGGCCCTTGAAGGACCGCACTTGAGCGATCTCATCGTGACTCACGGCCCGAAAAGCGCGCCCGCCGCGCATTGCTCCTCTGGCGAGCAGAAGGCGCTTCTGATCGGGCTCATTCTCGCCAAAGCCGAACTGATCAAGGAGCTTGAGGGCGCGTCGCCCTTGATCTTGCTGGACGAGGTTGCCGCGCATCTGGACCAGGCCCGGCGCGAGGCGCTTTTTGCTGAGATTTTGGAGTTGGGAGCGCAAGCCTGGATGACAGGTACGGACCGCCATCTTTTCCAACCCCTCGCGTCGCGCGCGCAAAGCATTGCGGTGGACAAGGGAGGCCTCGCCCCGGACGATGCCTGAGGCTCTTTCCGCCATAAGGTAGCAGTCTACCAAGCTTGCACGCCGAAGCTGAATTCTTTACCATGACGCTTTGGCGACATGGCGCGTGAGCACCGCGTAGTGCGCCACGGGGGAGAGATGAACGAGTGGAACGCATCCAACGTGACGGGTGTCGTCGCTGTTGGATTCGACGATCACTCCAATTCCTTCGGCCAGCTTCGACCCCATCTGCGCAACAGTGCTGATGTTTCACTGTCGATTTTGTTAGGGCACTGAAGCCGAATTATCGGGTCGTCTATTATGACATCGCTTGGGGTCATGGGGCTTTGGCCCTCACCCTGGTCGCAGCGATAGCGGCGGAACTCGCCGGCGTGCCAAAGCTTGCTGTCGCCGGTATTGGCTTCCTCTTGGTCGGCTATTGGATTGCCTACCTTCAGTTGTTCTTACACGAGGGCGCTCATTGGAATTTGGCTCCCGACCGGGAAAAGAGCGACCGGATTTGCAATCTTGGCGTTGGCTGGCTCGCGGGCATCGACGTCAAACGCTACCGCAAGATCCACTTCCAGCATCACCGTGCGCTCGGCACGACCGAGGACAGCGAACACACTTATTTCTTTGCTTTGAATCTGCTCTTCCTGATCAAGGGCTTGTTTGGAATTCGCGCCGTCGAGGTGCTTCTGGTCCGCAAGAAGGTGGAAGCGGCACTTGATAATCGCAGCAGCCTACGTAGCGCTTCCGATTCGGCAGCCAAAGAGCCGGTTATCGACAGCCAGTTGCTGCTCGGAGCCGCAATCCATCTCGGCATCATCGTTACATTGGCGGCGATCGGCTTATGGGCTTCAGCCGCCGCGTGGCTGCTGGGCGTCGCGATGATGTTTCCGTTCCTTGGCGCTTTGCGGACGTTGCTGGAGCTCAGGGACGAGAACGCCTCCGCAAAGTTGGACTACCGGGTTACCGATCACGGGCCAGTAGCGCGCATGTTCGGCGATGGCCCATTGGCGAGCACATTCGGGGGCGCCGGCTTCAATCGGCATCTGTTGCACCATTGGGAGCCGACAGTGTCCTACACCCGCCTCAAAGATCTCGAGGCGTTTCTCGCGGACACGCCTTTAAAAGGAGTCATGGAGCAACGAACGACGACCTATGGCCGCATTTTTATCCGACTCTTTCGTCAGGCTTTGAGCCCTACTCAGGCGAATTGACGACCAATCCTTCCGAGTCCTCCACGCGTTGTCCGCTTTGCGCAGGGCCCGGAGAGTTTTACGCTTCCGCTCAGGACATAGAGTATTTCACATCAGATACGCTGTTCTCGATCAATCTCTGCCCTGCATGCGACGTCCTCTACGTTCAGCCGATGCTGCACGACAAGTTGGCAGACATCTATCCCGCCAATTACTACTCGTTCAGCAAGCCCGGCAGGAACTTCGTCACGCGGGTAAAGGAGTGGCTCGACCAGCGCTCGCTCAAATCCCTGCTCAAGAGTCTGCCCGGAAAAGATCTCAAGGTCTTGGACATAGGTGGTGGCTCGGGTTGGCTCGCAGGGCTCGTGCGCCGCATCGACCCACGCTCACCCAAATTGTCGATTTGGATGATGCGGCGCGAGTGCTGGCCGAGCAGTCAGGTCATCGCTATTTTTGCGGGCGCATCGAGGAGTTCGTCACGGACGAGCGCTACGACGTTATCCTGATGCTCAACATCATTGAGCATGTCGCCGATCCGCGGCGCGTTCTCGCTAAGGCCAAAGGGCTGCTCACGCCGACCGGACGCATTTACATTAAGACGCCCAATTTCCGTAGTCTGGACGCCAGGCTGTTTCGTCACGCTAATTGGGGTGGCTACCACTGTCCTAGGCATTTCGTCATCTTCACTCGGGAAAGCCTCAGCCGCCTCTTGGAATCCGTTGGCTTGCGGGTTACATCCTTCGCCTATACGCAAGGGGCTCCCTTCTGGTCCGCATCAATTCTAGAAATGCTGCGACAAGCGGGCCTCGTTCGGGCTTCGCGAGAAAGGCCGGCGATCTACCATCCGGCGATGCCTCTCCTACAGGCGGCAGGTGCGGCTTTCGATTTTGCGCGCAAGCCGTTTGCACGTTTGTCGCAAATGATCATCATCGCCGGGCTATAAGCCACTGCATGTTTTCATTGACGCTTTTGATGACCAAATTAGCAGAGCGGAGGGCGCTTCTGATCGGGGGCTCATCCTCGCCAAAGCGGAGCTGATCAAGCAGATCGAGGGCGCTTCGCCGCTGATCCTCTTGGACGAGGTCGCCGCGCATTTGGATCGGTCCCGGCGCGAAGCACTTTTTCCTGAGCTTTCAAGGCCTTCCGCCCAGGCCTGGATGACCTGAACCGACCGGCACTTGTTCGCTCCGATCGCCGAAAACGCGCAAATTTTTGCGGTGAATCGGGGTAAGATCGGGGCCTGATTCATGCGGGGACCCGACCCCCCCCTTAAGTAAGACCAACAACCGCCTTCAGGGAACCATGACACCAGCTTCCAAACGCAAAGCCGAAGCCGCTGCCGAGTACGGCGCCGAGTCGATCAAAGTGCTGAAAGGCCTCGATGCCGTGCGCAAGCGGCCGGGCATGTATATCGGCGACACCGACGACGGCTCAGGGCTGCACCACATGGTCTATGAGGTGGTGGACAACGCCATCGACGAGGCGCTGGCCGGCTTCTCGGACGAGATTTTGGTGACGCTCAACGCTGACGGCTCGGTCACGGTCGAGGATAACGGCCGCGGTATCCCGACCGAGATCCACAAGGGCGAAGGCGTGTCGGCGGCCGAAGTGATCATGACGCAGCTCCACGCCGGCGGGAAGTTCGACCAGAATTCCTACAAGGTGTCTGGCGGGCTGCACGGCGTCGGCGTGTCCGTCGTCAACGCGCTCTCCTCCAAGCTCGATCTCACCATCTGGCGCGATGGCAAGGAGCATTTCATGAGCTTCGCCGACGGCGTGCCGGTGAAGCCGCTCAAGGTCGTGGCCGAGGCAGCCGGCAAGACCGGCACGCGCATCACCTTCGTGCCGAGCCAGGCGACCTTCACCATGGTCGAGTTCGATTATGCCACGCTCGAGCATCGCCTGCGCGAGCTGGCGTTCCTGAATTCAGGCGTGCGCA
>JBAUOI010000207.1:0-2246 GCA_049579665.1 Methyloceanibacter sp. | reverse complement strand
CCTCGGCCTCGGCCTCAAGCAGGGCCTGCCGGTCTGCGACTGGGATTTGATAATAGTCGGGATGAATTTCAGTAAAGGCTAAGAAGCCATGCCGGTTTCCACCGTAATCGACGAAGGCCGCCTGTAAGGACGGCTCTACGCGGGTGACTTTAGCAAGATAGATATTGCCCCGAAGCTGTTTCTTACTCGCAGACTCGTAATCGAATTCCTCAACGCGATTGCCTTTTACAGCGACGACCCGGGTCTCCTCCGGATGCGCCGCATCGATCAGCATTTTGCTTGCCATGTTGTGTTTTCTCCGCCGCGCAGATCTCGGAGGGCGGGAAGTAAATCCGCCATTCCGGGGTCGCGTCCGAGCTCCGCGCGCGCCAATGACCACTAGACCATGATTCGCTGCGACGCCCCATGCGCGACCTGAAATCAGGCCCCGAGAGCGCGGCCACCATTGGCCGGCAACCGATCAGTGCGATCTGCAAAGCCTCGCGATTTCCGAGGCTTAGACAATTGCTCTGATCTTGCATCGCAGTCCTCACCGCCGCGTTTTGGCCGCGGCCTGAGAATTTCCACCTGGCGGCCCGATTCGGCTGGCCGCCGCTTCGTTTTGCGTTCCGGCCACTCGAATAGGCCGGATCCGCGCGAAACAATTCCGCCCGTATCGCCGTTTGGCGTCCAAAGGCTGTGGCTCTGAACCGAGCCTGACCCTTATTACGGGCTTGGCGGGAGTGTTGGCAAGTGTCCCGGTGGCTTTTGCCAGCAAAGGGTCACAACAGTCGCTTAACGAGTGCGTGGTTAAGTTTTGGAGGAAATCGAGCCTATTTTGGCGCAGATCGCGAAGCCCCGAAAGTCGCCTTTCCGGCGCCGGCGACGCCCAGAACCTTATGATACGTCACTGCTGTGGGGAATGATGCGAGTTGAGCGTGTCTTCACGGGGTCGGCACCCGCATGGGCTGTCGCCTGTGCCGTACTGCTCGCTTCGCTCGGCCCGTGTGGCTCGCCGGCCAAGGCCGAGTCGAATCAAGCGGTCGCCAAGGACGCGCGCGTTGCCGGCGACCGCGAGCGCACCCGCTTCATCGCCGATCTGTCGAGGAAGGTCGATGTGCACGTCTTTGCGCTCGGCAATCCCTACCGCGTCATCGTCGATGCGCCCGACGTGAGCTTCCAGATGCCCGACGGCATCGGCAAGGAGAAGAGGGGGCTCGTCACCGCCTATCGCTATGGACTGTTCGCACCGGGAAAAGCGCGCATCGTCATCGATGTGAGCGGGCCGTTCCTTATCGACAAGGCCTTCGTGCTCGAGCCGCGTGACGATCAGCCGGCGCGGCTCGTCGTCGACCTCGTGCCGACCGACGAGAAGACCTTCCTTGCCAAGCTGAAGGAGTCGAAGCCGCCGCAAGCGGCGAGCGCCACGCCGTCTCCGCTTGCGCAAGCGCCGGCGCGCCCCGCTAACGCGAAGCCCGTGGTTGTGTTGGATCCTGGCCATGGCGGCGTCGACCCGGGCACCAGCAGCGCCACCGGCATCACCGAAAAAGAAGTCGTGCTCACCTTCGCCCGCGCGCTTAAAGCGAAGCTCGAAGCGAGCGGCCGCTACGAGGTGTTCCTCACCCGCGACAACGATACCTTCCTGCCGCTGCGCGCCCGCGTCGAGTTCGCCCAGAAAAAAGGCGCCGGGCTCTTCCTTTCCATCCATGCCGACTATTTTCCCAAGCAGACCGAAAAGGCGACTGGCGCTACCGTCTATACGTTGTCAGAGGAAGCCTCCGACGAAGAAGCGAAGGCGCTGGCGGCCAAGGAGAACTTCTCCGATGCACTCGCCGGCATCGAGCTGCCGAGCGATTCCGACGAGGTACTCGCCAATATTCTCATCGATCTCGCCCAGCGCGAGACGCAGAACCGCTCGGCGACCTTTGCCCGCTCGATCGTCGGCGAGCTTGCCGCCAAGGGGTCGCTGCACACTCGGAAACTGAGGTCGGCGGGCTTCCGGGTGCTGAAAGCCCCCGATATCCCCTCAGTGCTGCTCGAGCTTGGATTCCTGAGCAACCCCGACGATGAGAAGCGCCTGACTTCCGATGCATGGCGCGACAAGACCGCCGATGCGGTCGCTGAATCGATCGACGGCTATTTCGCCAAGCGCATCGCCAGAAACCCCCTCTGAGCTTTACCCAGTCCGCCAATCGGCCATTAAATCGGCGCTTTCCGGCGCGGCAGCTGTTTTGTTGCCATAATCTTCGCTAGGGTTGCTTGAGATG
>JBAUOI010000206.1:0-6673 GCA_049579665.1 Methyloceanibacter sp. | reverse complement strand
TCATTCCAACCCGGGTCGGTCGCGAACGGACGGTAAGGCCCGCCTGTGGCGGGGTCCGGCAGGTGTGGCCGCACTGGAGCGCTGGCGATGGCGGCTCGTGCGGAAGGCAGCCTATCGCTCATGCCCGGCGCCCTCGAATGGCGGAGCCAGGAAAAACGGGGGCGGCGAGGCATGGTCCGCACCGCTGACATAGACGGCGTTTGCCGCGGCGATTTCGGGCAGCTTGCAGACTTCTTCGCCGAGCAGCTGTCCGTTGCGCGCGAAGCGCTTGACGTCATACACGCCGGGCCGGGTCTGCTGCACTTCCATGAAGCCCGCGAGCGCGAACGGCATCGTGCTGTTCAAGAAAAACCGTGTCTTGCTGACGTCGGGCGTCTCGAGGCGCACGCCAAGTGCGAGCGCGACGGTCTGCGCCAGGCGATAGCTGGTCGGCGGCGACAGCGACTTGAACAAATTCGCGACGTTGGACCGTGGACGGTTGGTGAGAAGCATCATGGGGACCATGGCGACCCTGAGGTCGCTGAACCCGTGTCCCCAGCTTCCGTTCTCGGCCATCAGCTCGCTGTGGTCCGCGGTGATGAAGATGTACACGGCGCCGTTACGCTTCAGGAAGGGCTGCACCAGCGCGGTCACGTCGCGATCCCAACAGCGCAGGCCGTTATCGTAGGCTGCGCGCCTCCGGTCGTCGTTCGAACCCATTGCGGTGTTGAAAATATCCAAGCCGTTCGGCGCCGATTGACAATTGTTCATGTAGGGGGTGTGGTTCACCCGCTGATGCAAGAAGATGAAGCTGCTGTCGCCGGCTTCGGGAACCTCTTGGGCGATCTTGATCAGTGCGTCGTCGTTCGCCACCGTGGCGATGCGCTCGGCGTACGGCGCGCCACCGGCGGCTTCGAGGAAATTCAGCGTCTGCGCCGAGAAATACCAGCTCTTGAAGTTTTGCTGATGCGCAAGCTCGAACAGGTTGACCCCGAACTTCTGTGCTTCGACCGGCCAGTAAGCGGCTCGCAGGAAGCCAGGCACGCTGGCATAGGTATCGAGTCCGCCGGAAAAGCCGATCTGCGGGATGAAGGTGAAGCCGTCAGGCGGCGACGTGCGCCATTTGGCAAGTTCGGGCGTGGTGTCGGCCTTGAAGCCCAGCACGGACAGCCGCGCGGCATTGATGCTCTCGCCCATGACGACGACGACGGTAACGGGCTCGGCGGCACGCGGCACCTGATATTGGGTTTGCCCGCGAACATTTAATTCGTCGGCGGCCGCTTGCGTGAGGCCCATGCGCACGACGCCGACCGCCGCCTGGAGCGGGCCGTAGATCGAGGCGGTGTGCTTGCCCGGGAATGCGGCATCGATCCTTGGATGCGCCACCCACGACACGAGCGCGGCGATGAAGAGGACGACGAAGGTAAGGCCCGAGATCCGCCAGCGCCATTGGGCAATCGCCCCCTCGGGCCATTGCAGGACGAACAGCGCCGCCGCGCCGGCCAACAGCGCAACGCCCCAAGGCAGCAAGGAGTGCCACCCATCCAGCACGCCGAGCAGGGTATCTGCCGCCTCGTACTGCACGAGCAGGAGATGCTCGGGACTCAAGGCTTGTCCGAAATAGACGACGTAACCGGTCCAGATGAGTTGGTTGACGACCAGGAAAGCAATCGCCGCCATGCGGAATCGGCGCGATTTGGCCGTGCTGATCAGAGCCGCGGCGACCGCGGTGAACAGGATCGCCTTGAATTTGACGGCGGCCTGGACCGAATAGCCGCTCCAATAGAGCAGGAGATCGGGCAGGAACAGAAGCAACCAGCTCGACGCCCAAAGCAGGCAAAGCGTGGCGAGGCCGCGTGCTCTGCCGGGCATTTGCCAGAAGCGGAGTCCCGTGCGGCGGGCCCCTGCGTCGCGATCTGGCAAACCACCCTCCTGTTCTTGGCCGCCAAAGATGGCGTGTCAGCGCGCGGAAGTGATTCCGCGTCGCTGCTCCCCGATTGACGCTTTTATGACATAAGATCGGCGGCGTCGCTCCGGCGAATTTGCCGCGCCCAGTCTCGCGCGAAAGTAGCGGGGCTTGACCTTCACCTCGAATCTCCGCAACTGTATCTAAATTGCAACAATATGCGGCATTTGTGCCTCGTTTGCGCCATAAAACTTTGACACATCACGGTTTGTAGGAGGAGCGACGGCCGCAAAACTTTCCAAGGCTCACCATGGGGGACGAGCCAGGAAGAAAGTAACGGCCGAACCTTGGGGAGCGGTGGCAGAGGCCACATATTCCCCTTCGCACCTCATCCGGGCGTTAGCAGATGGACGCGAAGACGTTCGATAAATCACGCTTGCCGAGCCGGCATGTGACCGAGGGGCCGACCCGCGCCCCGCATCGCTCCTATTATTACGCGATGGGTCTGTCGCGCGAGCAGATCCACCAGCCCTTCGTTGGCGTCGCCACCTGTTGGAACGAGGCCGCGCCCTGCAACATCTCGCTGATGCGCCAGGCGCAAGCCGTGAAGGAAGGCGTCATCGCCGCCAATGGCACCCCGCGCGAATTCTGCACCATCACCGTCACCGACGGCATCGCCATGGGGCATCAGGGCATGAAGTCCTCGCTGCCCTCGCGCGAGGTCATCGCCGATAGCGTCGAGCTCACCATGCGCGGCCATTGCTACGACGCGCTGGTCGGCATGGCCGGCTGTGACAAGTCCTTGCCCGGCATGATGATGGCGATGTGCCGTCTCAACGTGCCGTCGATCTTCATCTATGGCGGCACGATCCTGCCGGGCTCGTTCAAGGGCCGGCCGGTCACTGTCCAGGACCTGTTCGAGGCCGTCGGTTCCTTGTCGGTCGGCAAGATGTCACTCGAGGACCTCGATGAGCTCGAGCAGGTGGCCTGTCCTTCGGCGGGGGCCTGCGGCGCGCAATTCACCGCCAACACCATGGCTTGCGTGTCGGAGGCCATCGGCCTTGCACTGCCCTATTCGGCCGGCGCGCCCGCGCCTTACGAGATCAGAGACCGTTTCTGCATGGCGGCCGGCGAGAAGGTCATGGACCTGTTGGCTCTGAATATCCGCCCGCGCGATATCGTCACCCGGAAATCGCTCGAGAATGCCGCGGCCGTCGTCGCCGCCACGGGCGGCTCGACCAACGCGGCCTTGCATCTGCCGGCGATCGCGCATGAATGCGGCATCGACTTCGATTTGTTCGCCGTCGCCGAAGTCTTGAAACGGACACCTTATATCGCGGATTTGAAACCGTCTGGCCGTTATGTCGCCAAGGACCTGTTCGAAGCTGGCGGCGTGCCGCTCGTGCTCAAGACCCTTCTCGACCATGGCTATCTTCACGGCGAGTGCATGACCGTCACCGGACGGAGCATGAAGGACAATCTCGCCAAGGTGCAGTGGAACTCCGATCAAGACGTGGTGCGCTCGGCGGACAAGCCGCTATCGCCCACCGGCGGCGTGGTCGGGCTGAGGGGCTCGCTCGCGCCCGACGGCGCCATCGTCAAGGTCGCCGGCATGCATGGCGTGAAATTCCGCGGGCCGGCCCGATGCTTCGATTGCGAGGAAGACGCTTTCACCGCCGTGAGCGCCAAGCGTTACAAGGAAGGCGATGTGTTCGTCATCCGCTACGAGGGCCCGAAAGGCGGCCCCGGCATGCGCGAGATGCTGTCGACCACGGCCGCGCTTTACGGCCAGGGCATGGGCGACAAGGTGGCGCTCATCACCGACGGCCGCTTCTCCGGCGCCACGCGCGGCTTCTGTGTGGGCCATGTCGGGCCCGAGGCCGCGGTCGGCGGACCGATCGGCCTCCTGCGCGACGGCGACATGATCGTCATCGACGCGGAGAAGGGAACCCTTGATGTCGAGCTTGAAGACGCCGAGCTGAAGCAGCGGGCGAAGGCGTGGAAGGCTCGTCCGCAGCCGTTCAAGAGTGGGTATCTGTGGAAATATGCCAACGAGGTTGGGCCGGCGCGCACCGGTGCGGTGACCCATCCCGGCGGCAGCGTGGAAGTGGCGTGCTATGCTGATGTGTAACAGGCTGGCGCTTGGAGCGCTCGGCGCACTGCTCGTTCTGGGCTTGAGCCCTGTCAGAGCCGGGGGAGACGATCCGCCTCCCTTCACCTCGGCCACCGAGGCCTATCGGCAAGGAACCAGCGCGCTCAAATCGGGTCAGGCCGCGGCCTCGCTGCCGGCGCTGGAATATGCCGCCAAGCGCGGCGTGCTCGGCGCCCAGCTCAAGCTCGCGCGCATCTACGCCACAGGCCGCGACGGCGTGGAGAAGGACGACAGCAAGGCCTTCGTCTATTTCCAGCAGATCGCCGACCAGCAGGCCGATATCAGCCCGTCGAGCCCGATCGCCAAATACGCGGCCGAGGCCTTCGTCGCGCTCGGCCAATATTACGTCGACGGCATCCCCGCCATGCCGCTCTCGCCGAACCCGGCTTACGCCGTTGACCTGCTCCGCCACGCGGCGAGCTATTTCGGCAATGCCGAGGCGCAGTACCGCCTCGCGCGGCTCTATATGAACGGTGATGGCGTCGAGAAGAATACGGGCGTCGCCGTCAACTGGCTTGCCATCGCGGCCAAGAAGCAGCACGCCGCCGCGCAAGCCACGCTCGGCGAGATTCTATGGCGCGGTCAGGATGTGCGCCAGCGCCAGGCGAGGGGCCTCGCTCTGATCATCCTTGCCCATGAGAATGCCATTGCGAGCGGCAAGGAGCCGCAATGGATCGGCGACCTCTATCGCGAGGCGTTCGGCAAGTCCGACGCCGCCACCCGAAAGGACGCCGAGGCGATGCTGCCCGAATTGGGCGGCGTGAAGGCCGCGTCCGTCGTGCCGACCGCCAAGGCGAAGCCGACCGAAATCATGGTGTTGCCGGCATCTGGCGCGGCGGCCAAGGCCGGCTCTCCCACGGCATCCGCCGCGGCCGACACGGTGCCGTTGAGCAAGCCTGGCGCGCCGCCGCCGGCGCCGATCGGCCTCCCGGTCGGCTTCGGCGCGACCAACGCGAAACCCTAGACGGCAAGCTCGATAAAGATCGGTACGTGGTCCGAGGGCTTCTCCCAGCTCCGTGGGGCGGCATCGATCTCGCAACTCTGTAAGCGATCGGCCGCTTGCGGCGACAGCAGCAGATGGTCGATGCGCAAGCCCTGGTTCTTCTGGAAGGCGCCCGCCTGATAGTCCCAGAACGTGTAGCGGTGCGGCTCGTCGTGGCAGGCGCGGAACGCGTCGGTCAGCCCGAGATTGACCAGCGATTGGAAATGCGCGCGGGTCTCCGGCCTGAATAGCGCATCGTTCATCCACGCGCTGGGATTGTAGACGTCCTCCGGCGCGGGAATGACGTTGAAGTCGCCGGCGATGACCATGGTCTCCTCGTTCTTAAGCAGCGTCTTGATGCGCTCCTTGAGCCGCGTCATCCAGGCGAGCTTGTAGACATATTTCTCGGTGCCGAACGGATTGCCGTTGGGCAGATAGATATTGATGAGCCGCAGCGCGCCTGAGGGCACCGAAATCACCGCTTCGAGATAACGCGCCTGCACATCGTCGGGATCGCCGGCGAGCCGGGGCGTGACCTCGTCGAAGGGCAGCTTGGAGAGTAGCGCCACCCCGTTGAATCCTTTCTGCCCGTGCACGGCGACGTTATAGCCGAGCGCCTCGAACTCGAAGCTGGGGAAGGCCTCGTCGACGCATTTGATCTCTTGCAGACAAGCGATGTCGGGCGAGGCGGATTTGAGCCAGGTCGTAGCGGCCTCGATCCGCGCCTTGATGCCGTTGATGTTCCAGGTGGCGATCTTCATGGGATTTGCAGCACTACCTCAACCTAACACCTTCGTCATGCCCGGCCTTTTGCCGGGCATCCACGAATTTCATCGGCTGAGGACGCGAAAGACGTGGATGGCCGGGACAAGCCCGGCCACGACAGAGTGAAACTCCGAGTGAGGAAACGACAGTCAGACCGAGAAGCTGGTGCCGCAGCCGCACGACGCGGTGACGTTCGGATTGTTGAGCTTGAACTGGGCGCCGATCAAATCGTCGACGAAATCGAGCTCGGAGCCGGCCACGAAGCCGAGCGACACGGGATCGACCACCACCCGGGCGCCGTCGCGCTCGACCAGCACGTCATCGGGCGCCGTCTCCGTCACCAGGTCGAAGCGATACTGGAAGCCCGAGCAGCCGCCGCCCTCGACGCTGACGCGAAACAGCGTGGGCGCCGCTTCCGCCTTGGCGAGCTCGTTGATGCGGCGAACGGCGCGCGGGCTGATGGTGATGGTGGACGGTTCGGTCATTCTGGGTGTAGCCAACTCCTGCCTGAAACATAGGATGGCGCAGCCGCTTGTCAATCGAGGACAGACGCAAGGCCGGGGCGAGGTCGCCTGCCAAAGGCGCCGAAAGCGGACGAATGCCCGTGCTCGCGCCCTATGCCGTCGATCCGCTGGCGAGTCGTGGGCGGCTTACGCCCGAGCCGCCCTCGGACACCCGCTCCCCTTATGCGCGCGACCGCGACCGCATCCTGCATGCGACCGCCTTCCGCCGACTGAACTACAAGACCCAGGTCTTCATCTATCACGAGGGCGATCATTACCGCTCGCGGCTGACCCACAGCCTGGAAGTCGCGCAGATCGCCCGCGCGCTCGCCCGGACCCTTCGCGTCAACGAGGATCTGACGGAGGCGCTCGCGCTCGCGCAAGAT
>JBAUOI010000205.1:0-3020 GCA_049579665.1 Methyloceanibacter sp. | reverse complement strand
GCCGCGCACCGTCCGAGCCCGCGATGGTGCCGGCTGCCGCGAGCGCGGCCCACTGCAGACCGACATCGCCGCCGGTGCCCGTGGCGCAGACTCCAACGCCGCCGAACGTTCGTTCCGAACCCGCTCCGGCCGAGCCTGCCGCCGCCATGGCGGTCGAGTCCGCGACATGGAAGCCGTCATCGGCAGATCAAGTCGAGCTTCCGCTTGGCACATCGACGCGCATCTTTCCGCCCGCTTCTGCTCTCGGCGAGTCGAAGCAGCGCCCGTCCTTCTTGCCGTCGCGCCGCAAGGACGATGCGAAAGGCCCCCCGGCAACGGTCAGCTCAGAAGCCGCACCCACCGTACCGCCTTTACCGGCTCGAACCATCGCCAAGGCGGAAGCCGCATCAATTGCACCGCCGCTACCGGCTCAAACATCTGACGTTCCGCCAAGTGAGCAGTCCGCCGCGGGCCTGATCAACCGTCTGCGCCGCAGCCTGTCGCCGAACCAAGGCGAGTCGGAAACACCCGCGCCGCCGCCCGAAGCCAGCTGGCTCGAACGCTTGCGCGGCTCGAAGCCGGCAACAGAAGACAACAGCGCCGACAAGGTCGGTGCCGCCATCATGCCGCCTCTAGGTGACACCATGCCCAAACTCAGCACCAACGATCTTCGCGCCTATCTCAATCAAAGGCTGGCCAGCCGCGGTGCAGAAGCCGCCAACGATTCGGTCCGCAAGAGCGACGCCGCTCAGTCGAAGAGCGATGACAAAGTCCGGCCCGTGCTCAAATCGCTCGACGCCGTGATCAACCACATTCTCGCCGCCGGCAAAGGTGGCGCGCCGCGCGCGCTCCTCGTGGTGGGGGCCGCGCCGAATGTCGATGCGACGCCGGAAGCAATTGGCATCGCCCGCGCGCTGGTCGCAAGACGCGAGCAGATCGTTCTCGTCGACCTCACGCGTGGCGCCGCCGCCATCTCCGGCCCGCTCGGGATCCCGCGCTCCCCGGGTTTCAGTGATCTCGCCGCCGGCCGCGCGGGCTTCGAGGACATCGTCAGGGTCGATGCCCAAACACCGTTGCAGGTGATCGCCGCCGGTAATCCGAAACTCACCGCCGCAGGCGATGAGAATAGCCGCTTTGGCCGCGTCTTCGACGCGCTCACGCAAGCTTACGATTGCGTCGTCCTGCATGCGGATCGCGAGGCGGTGCGCGCGCTTACGCCGGCTCTCAAATTCGAGTTGCCGCTGGTCGTTGCCGTTCTGCCGGCCGGCGTGAAGAACGACAAGGCCGATTTCGCGGAGTTCTCGGCGCTTGGCTGCCCGGTCCAGGTTTACGAGCAAACCGGCAACCAGCCACGCTCGCGCCTGCTCGGCCGGATCGCCGCCGGCTGACCGGAACATTGATTGGGAAAAGGAGAGCGGCTTTGGCCAAGGTGAAAACCGCCATGATGAAGGCGGTCATGTCGGGGCTCTACCACACCGGCGCGCATCGCCTGCTGGCCCCCTATACGCAAGGCATCGGCATGATCTTCACGCTGCATCATGTGCGGCCGGAACCCGAGGAGCCGCGCGCCTTCGCCCCCAATCGCATTCTCGAGGTCGCGCCGCAATTCCTCGACGCCGTGCTCGATCAGGTGCAAGAGGCGGGTCTCGACGTGATTTCCCTCGATCAGGCGGTGCAACGACTGAGGGAAGGCGACGACCGCCGCTTCGTCTGCTTCACCTTCGACGACGGCTATCGCGATAATCTCGAACACGCTTATCCGCTATTCAAGCGCCGCGACCTGCCGCTGACGCTCTACGTGCCGACCGACTATCCCGACGGCACCGGCGAGCTGTGGTGGCTCGCTCTGGAAGAGATCGTCGCCCGCGCCGACGAGATCGAGCTTTGCCGCAACGGTGCCCTGTGGCGTCTGCCGGCTTCGGCGCCAGCCGAGAAGACCAAAGCCTATGAAGAGATCTATTGGTGGTTGCGCCTGATCGACGAGTCGACGCAGCGCCGCGTGGTGCGCGCGCTCGCCGATCGCTACGACATCGACATGGCTGCCGACTGCGCGAAATACGTGATGGATTGGGACGAGATCAGGACCATGGCCGCCGACCCGCTGGTCACCATCGGCGGGCACACCAAGGGCCATTTCGCCATCTCCAAGCTCTCGGAGGCGCGCGCCCACGATGAGATGGTGGGTGGCGCCGATCGCATCGAGCAGGAGCTTGGCTCACGCCCCATTCACTTCGCCTTTCCCTATGGCGATCCGGGCAGCGCCGGCCCGCGCGACTTCGCGCTCGCACGCGAGGCCGGCTTCAAGACCGCCGTGACCACGCGCAAGGGAATGCTGTTCCCCGCGCATCGGCGCCACTTGACCGCGCTGCCGCGCGTGTCGCTGAACGGCGACTATCAGTCTCTGACCTATACCGCGCTCTATCTGTCGGGCGCGCCGTTCGCGCTGTGGAACCGGTTCCGCGAGGTCAGCGCGGCGTAAGCGCTAATCCGGCTTCTGCATCCAGCGGATGAGCAGACCCGCCGGGATCACCCAGGCTAGGCCCGCCGTGAGAAAGAAAGCGAATTGCACCCATTGCGGCGCGAGCGTGATGCGGCCTGAGCCGATCACCGCCGCCGCCGTCGCGTAAAGGGCGAGGCAGAGCAGGAACACGATGGTGCCAATCAGCTTACGGGTGCGCGCGGTCATCGCAGGAGAATAATCGAAAACGCCGGTTGCTTCTGCCATTCAGAAACTCAATCTCCGTCATACCGGCGCAAGCCGGGATCCAGGAATTATCCGCTCCGTGCATGTCGCCCCTCGATCCCGGCTTTCGCGGGGATGACGCGAGTGGGTTAGCTATCCCCGCACAATTCCCACGGTCCAAACCTCTTGTAGCATTGCATCACCTCGTCCACTGAGGGCGTTTCTCGAGGCGTCGTGAGGCGGGACGGGGTGCGGCGCCCGCGGGCATTCTCGCAAGAAGGCGCTCGGGCGGCATCGGAGCTCCTCCCGGACCCAATAGGAGGTCCTGCCAGGAGCTGGCTGACGCCCTGAGGCGGAG
>JBAUOI010000204.1:0-2046 GCA_049579665.1 Methyloceanibacter sp. | reverse complement strand
AGCGGGAGCGGCGACCGCGGCAAGCTGGGGATCGCGGAAGCGCGCGCCGAGCAGCGGCAGCAGCATCTGCACGATGGCGACGCCAAGCGCGAGGATCAGCGCGTAATGACCGGTCTCAGCAATCATCCTGTGCCTTGGGGTCGGCTCAATCTCCGGGCGCTAGTGGTGAAGGGGCTGGCATTAAGGTCGAGGTCTTGAAGACCAAGGCTGCCCGAAGAGCACCAAGATTCCAACAGTCGCAATAGCTACCGATCATAAATCGAGCCGTTTTCGTTCTGCACTGGCCGATCGCTTGCGCAGCCCCAAGACCTGAGACATAATGTCGCAGCCAACGGCGAAAAGATCCCCTGCGGATACCAACATGAACGTCGCAACAATTCTGGAGCTGAAGGGTAGCGCTGTCGTCACTACCACAGCAGACAAATCGTTGCTCGATATCGCGAAGCTCCTCAGGCTGCATGGCATTGGATGCATCGTAATCCTGGGAGACGACGACAACGTCGCGGGCATCGTGTCGGAGCGCGACCTCGTGCGGGCGATCGGCCAATCTGGAGCCAAGGTTTTGAAGGAGCCGGTCTTCGACTACATGACCAAGAGGGTCGTCACCGCGCGGGAGGCTGACACGATCGACCGGCTGATGTCGGAAATGACGGCGCACCGGTTCCGCCACATGCCCGTGGTCAAAGGAGGCCGGCTAATCGGCCTCGTCTCCATTGGCGACGTGGTCAAGATGCGGGTCGCGGAGGTCGAGTTTGAGACGGCCGCGATGCGGCAGTACATCACCACAAGCTAGGCAGGGAGCGCGTTCACCCGTCTTGAGCTCGGGGCCTCTCTCGCGCTCACGAGAGGCGCGAATAATCATGGTCAGCCAGAGATAGCGATGGCGGCGCGCGTTACCATCAAGCCCTATGGGCGGTCTGCGGCGGCTGTGGGTTATGGGCGGGATCAGTATCGTATTTGAACATCTTCGCGACGATGGGACCTCCGACTAGAGGCTTCAGCTCGGCCTCTAGCGCGTCCGCTTTGTCCCTTTCGTAGACCTCGTCGCCCCCGACATAAAGCGCGAAAGACTTGGTGTATTTTGACTTCTTGGCAGGGTCGTCGATAGTTTTTTTCGTCCATTCATAAAGCTCAAAATTTTCGATGCCGTTGGCTTCGGCCTCGCTGACATAATCTGCGAAGGCGTCGAACTGGCATTTCATGACAGCATCATGCCTGTTCAATATATCCGTCAGCGTAGAAATCGTCGGGTCTCCCGGAACGTTCCGCGCCACTTGCGCGAATTCGTCGCTCAAGGTCAAGCGCAACTGAAATTTCAGATCATCGCTCATAGTGTTGTGGTCTTGCTTCAGGCCGCGTGCCTCGCATTGCCGCCAGTCCTTGCGGCGCGTTATAACTTCGCATGTGGTGAGCCGACTTGGCGCATACTCTCGCACCTTATCTGCGATGGCGTCGAGCGTTTCTTCTAGCCGCACGATCTCGGCCTTGAACGCGTCGGCCTTGGTCTTCTCCGTCGGAAGGCCGTCGATGCCAAACGGATAAGTCCTCGTTGCGAAGGAAAGCAGGTACTGTGGGCGGACGCTCTTTAGGTGACCGTCCCCACGCCATGAGGCCAGACCACCCTGCCCCAAAACCAGAAACAACAAGACCACGGCGTGGGCCCACTGCACGTGCACTGCTAACAGCCGAACCAGCGCCGCGCCTAGGAAAATTGATAAAACTGATCGTTCAAGTGCTCTAGGCGTCCTGCCAGTCGTGCGACAGCCGATCTGTTTGAGACTCTGAAAGCGCTGATCAGGAGGAGGGGCTAGGCGTTGGAGAGTCGTCGTCGCCGACCAGGCAGGTGGGCTGAGGGCCTAACTAACGGTCGATGTTTTTGCCTGTTGGACCAGCGCGCAGCAGCGGCATTACCTAAGCGTGTTTCCGCAAATCTCTGCCGCCGCGATGGGGAGAAATGTTTCGCTCACACACGCGCGCGCAAAGAATTTATAATTCGAGATATATGCTGCGTGGCGTGTCCGCTTAGTCTCGCCAAGCGGACTGCAG
>JBAUOI010000203.1:0-3460 GCA_049579665.1 Methyloceanibacter sp. | reverse complement strand
ATCCACACCGACGCACCCGACCCCGATGCAGGGCACGACGAGGAGGTGATTCCGCCGCCCGGGACCGCCGGAGGCAACCCCGACCTCACGCCGCACTAAATCGCCACGGGAACGAAGCGGAGTCGGCCCGCGTTGAGATGGCAAAGGTTGGAAGAGGGATAAACCCATGCTGATCACCCCCGATAAGATCCCCGTCCGCACTCGCTTGCCCCTTGCGGCCTGGGCGATTGCCGCCATTGTCACCCTCGCCTCGCTGATGTCGTCCCTGCTGCATGCTTACGATCCTTGGCTTCATGGCATGCCCAGCGCGGAGCAGCGGGTGCAGCCGAAAATCGTGGCACATCAGGCCAAAGTCTGACGCCACGGGCCGTGCTGGCTGGCAGACGCGAGGTCGGGCCTAGCGGCAAATAATGCGGGAGTGCCGAATATTTGCGCCCTTGCGCCCTTGGCCTCTCGCGCACGCTTAGGCTATACCCGCCCCCCATGAACCTCATCACGCGTAATGACGAGTTGGCCGAGGCCTGCGCGCGGCTGGGCAATGCGCCCTTTGTCGCGGTCGACACCGAATTCATGCGCGAGCAGACCTTCTGGCCGCGGCTCTGCCTGATCCAGATCGCCGCCGACGGGATTGAGGTGCTGATCGACTCCCTCGCGCCGGGCCTCGACCTCACTCCCTTTTTCGAGCTGATGGTCAATGAGCGGGTGCTGAAGGTGTTTCATTCGGCGCGGCAGGACGTTGAAATCGTTCATCACCTCGCTCGCGTCATCCCGCATCCGATTTTCGACACCCAGGTTGCCGCCATGGTCTGCGGCTTCGGCGAGGCGGTGAGCTATTCGATGCTGGTGAAGCGGCTGTTGAACCGCAATCTGGACAAGACCTCCCGCTTCACCGATTGGAGCCGCCGTCCGCTTTCCGATCGCCAGCTCACTTATGCGATCGGCGACGTGCAGCATCTCCGCGATCTCTATCCCAAGCTCCGCGCGCAACTCGACAAGTCCGAGCGCGCGAGCTGGCTCAATGAAGAAATGGCGGTGCTCACCGACCCCGCCACTTATGAGCTGCATCCCGAGCAAGCCTGGCGGCGGCTTAAGATGCGCATCAAGACGCCGAAGGCGCTTGCCGTGCTGATGGAGCTTGCCGCCTGGCGCGAGCGCGAAGCGCAAAGCCAAGACGTGCCGCGCGCCCGCATCCTCAAGGACGAAGCGCTTTACGACATTGCCAGCCAAGCGCCGCGCACGGTCGAGGATCTCGGCTCGCTGCGCACGCTGCATAACGGCTTCGCCCGCTCGACGCGCGGCCGCGCCGTTCTCGAGGCCGTGGGCAAGGGACTCGAGCGCGATCCCAAGACCATCCCGCCGATCGAGCGGGGCGAGCCGATGCCGCCGGAGGCGCAAGCCGTGGTCGATCTGTTGCGCGTGCTGCTGAAGGCGACCGCGGGCCGCCACGGCGTGGCGCCGAAGCTGATCGCCACCAGCGACGAGCTCGAGGAGATCGCCCGCTCCGACGAGACCGATGTGGCCGTGTTGCGCGGCTGGCGCAAGAAGCTGTTCGGCGACGACGCGCTGGCGCTGAAGCGAGGGCAGCTTGCCCTTGCCATCAGGAAGGGTGAAGTGACCGTGCTCGAGCCTGAGGCACTAGCGGCGGCGGACAAGCCAAAGGACCAGGCTTAGCAGCACGCTGACGACGACCGCCGTGGTGATCGGCGCGTAGACATAATAGCTGCCACGGTCGATGACGATGTCGCCTGGCAGCCGGCCGAGCCCGAAGCGCACGCTCAAGAACGTCAACGCCGCCACGGCGAGCAAAAACAGGACCGGGCCGCCGAGCGACTTCACCGTTCTCCGCCTTCCCTGCTTCGGGTGATCCGCATCCTCACGGTGGCGCGGATGTCGGGCGGCAGCTCCTCAAGCGCGTCGAGCAGACCCATCAGCTCCGAGCGCAGACCGTGGATTTGATCGATCAGGTTCAGCAGAACTGGCACGTCCTCCTCGGCGAAGCCGAGCTCGTCCTCGAGGTTGCAGATCAGCGCCGCCCGCGCGAGATCGGCTTCCGAATAGCTCGGCGCCGCCTGGTCGGTCGGCTTGATCCAGCCTTGCGCGACCCACACCCTGAGTCGGGTGACGGTGAGGTGTTGCACGCGCTGAACGACATCCCGCTCGGTCAGCATCAGGCCTGCTCCTTCAGCTTGCGCCGCGGATCATAGCGGTGGCTCTCCCGCCATTTCTCGGCGAAGGCCTTCAGCTCGTCGTCGACACGCTCGGGCATGACCACGCTGAGCTTGACGAGCTGATCTCCTGCCGTAGCGCCTCGCTTCACGCCGCGACCTTTCAGCCTGAGCGTCTGCCCCGTATTGGCGCCCGGCGGCACCGTAACCGACACGCGCCCCGTGATGGTCGGCACCTCGATCTTGCCGCCGAGCACCGCCTCGTCGAGCGTGATCGGCACTTCGACAAGAATATCGTTTCCCTCGCGCTTGAACACCGGATGCGGTCTGACCGCGATCTCGATCAGAGCATCGCCAGGCTCTCCTTCGCCCATGCCGGGATTGCCCTTCCCTTTCAGCCTGAGCACTTGGCCGTCGGTGACGCCTGGGGGGATGGTGACGTTGAGCGTGCCGCCGTCCGGCAGCGTTATGCGCGTCTTGGTGCCGTTCACCGCGTCGAGGAAGTCGACGTCGAGGCGATATTGCGCGTCGGGCCCGCGCGTCGAAAAGCGCCGTCCGCCCGCAGCTCCGCGCATACCGCCCCTCTCGCCGAACAAATCGCCGAACAGGTCGCTGAAGGCGCCGATGTCCTCATAGCCCGCGGTCGAGCGATAGCGTGCGCCCTCCTCGCCGCCGGCATATTCGCGGTAATAGCGCTGCTGCGGCCGCTCCTGACCGCCCGCGTCGATCTCGCCGCGGTCGTAGCGCCCGCGCTTCTCCTCATCGCCGACGATGTCGTAGGCGGCGGTAATCTGCTTGAACTGCTCCTCGGCCGCCTTGTCGCCCGGATTGAGGTCGGGGTGCAGCTTCTTGGCGAGCTTGCGATAGGCCTTGGTGATGTCGGCGGCGCTGGCCGTCTTCGCCACGCCAAGTACGGAGTATGGATCGTCTGCCATCTATCGGTCGAAGGTCCGGTGTGCGATTGGGGTGCGGTACCAGCGTGCCATGTCATTGCCCGGCTTGACCGGGCAATCCAGTAGCCCCGGCCTTTGTCATCAAGGAACCTCAGTGGTTACTGGATTCCCGCTTTCGCGGGAATGACAAATTGCCAGCGCCTGGGCCAAGAAGTGCTTAAGCCGCAATGATTTGGTGCGGCGCGCCTCGTCCCGCAAGTCGACCGTTAGCCCGCTGCCAGTTGGAACGCCGAGCCGACCCTGATCTCGGGCTCGCGGTCGAGCAAGTTTGCCAGGTCCTTGAAACGGCGCTCGACCCGCTCGCCTTCGAGATTGGAATAGGGGTCCGGCAGGGTCCAGACC